>JASLMQ010000825.1 GCA_030746455.1 Candidatus Latescibacterota bacterium | reverse complement strand
GAGACATCCACCCAGGATGCCCGACTGGCGGCCCTGAACGCGTTCCGGAACCGCGAGCTTCTCCGCATCGGCACCCGCGACATGGTGGGTCTCACCGACAGCTTCGAGACCTTCGAAGCCCTCTCGGTACTCGCCGAGGCTGTGCACAAAACGGTGTATGATTCCGTATACGAGGACCTGACAGCCCGTCGAGGCCTGCCGAGAACCGAAGCAGGGGATGTCGCCCGGTTCGCCGTTCTGGGTCTCGGGAAGCTCGGGGGCCGCGAGCTGAGCTTCGGATCGGACCTCGACCTGGTCTTCGTCTACTCCGACGAGGGGGCCACGGACGGACGAGAGCCCGTGGGGAACCAGCAGTTCTTCATCGACCTCGCTCAGCAGCTCGTCAACGGCCTGGGCCTGTCGACGCCGCACGGGACCTTGTATCAGGTGGATGCCCGATTGCGTCCCGAGGGCGGCAGCGCGATGCTGGCCCTCTCCTACGACGCCTACGACCAGTATTTCATCAGGCGGGCAGCCACCTGGGAGCGCCTTGCGCTGTCTCGATGCCGAGTCGTGGCCGGCAATGCGGAGTTTGGTGGCAGGCTGCTCGCCAGGATCGAGGAATTCGTCCTCGGAGATGGCCTGTCGGATGCCGACAGGGAGGAGCTCGTAAACATCCGTCGTCGCATGGCGGAGCAGAGCCGCCGTCAGCCGACGACAAGCCTCAAGACCGGTCGAGGCGGCATCGTCGACATCGAGTTCGTCGTCCAGTGCCTCCAGATCCAACACGGTCGATCAATGCCTGGCGTGAGGCACCCGAATACGCTAATGAGCCTCGGCCGCCTGGCAAAGGAGGGGTGCCTCCCCGCCGACCACGCGGAATCCCTGAGGTCGGCCCTGCACTTCCTGCGCACTCTAGAGAAGATCCTGCGACGTCACGATGAGCGGGCCAGGACCCGCCTGCCTGCCGATCCACATGCCCTCGCCGCTCTCGCCCGCGCCGCGGGCTTCGGGGACGTCGCGAGATTCCAGGTCGCGCTGGACGAAACGATGGCCCGGACCCGTGGTATCTTCGAGATCTACCTGGGCAAGCCCTGATTGGGCCCTTCCGTATCCCGTTTTGCCTTCCTCATTTCGGATTCTGCATTGAGCATTTCCCCCCCACTGGCTGACTTCCTCCACGGGGAGCGGCGCAAATCCGTCAGCCGCACCTTCCGCGCGCAGAGATCAGCCCACCTGAGTGGCCGGCCGTTGCCCACCAACGATCCACCGCTCTCTACGAACGGTTTCATCTCATCCACGTAAGTTCTTGTTTTATTGCGCATTGAGAATGCCCCTGACCACGACCGGCCAGAGGCATCTACGTTGTTGATGGTGAGAGGACGGTTGGGATCCTGTGCAGTAGGATTGGCACAGGCTTTGCGTCTATCAATAGACAGCAAGAATAGTGGCAGCCCCGACCTGCCGCTGTTCCATGAGGGAACCGGTACCCCCGACTACCGGTTCCCTCGCTTTGTACGGGTTTGAGGGCCCGGCCTATCGGGGTCGGACGTTCGTCAAGCGCAGGTTGCGTCGGGCCCGCCGCTGCCTGACCCACCCAAAAGGGTCCTGAGTTCGGTCACCAGCGAATCGGAGCTCAATGGCTGGCCAAGCAGGGCGCTAAGCTCACGGGCCCGTCGCTGTGGGTTGCGCCAGGCGGCCAGCACCTGCCGGTTGTTCTCCTCTGCCGGGTGCAGAAGTGCGCGCTGCAACCGAAGCCCGGCAAGGACGTGGAACACGACGTGGTGGGCATCCAGACGCCGTGCGGCCGTCTCCGGATCGCCGCCGGACCAGTCCGCCAGCGATCCGTACGCGGCCGCCTGGTTTTGGTCGAGTGCACTGCGGAACCCCCCGTCCCCTCTGCCCGAACCCATAGACGCCGTGTACTGGACCAGGCGCCGCTCGGGCCAGTCCCAGCCCAGCTTGGCGAACTCGATGAACCTGGCCTCCTGGGTGGAGGTATTAATCACGATGTTCCTTGCGTTGTAATCGGTAGGGCCCAGAAGGCTTGGCGCGTCGGCCAGCGCCTCCACCAGCTCATTCCAGAGCATCTCGACTCGGGCCGTCGTTCGAGACGAAGTGCCCGGATTCAGCCAGCTCACCAGCTCGCCGACCTGGCTGCCGATCCCCAGAACGGTCTGGCTCCAGATCTCCAGCAATCCCTGGCGATCACATTCGGGGAACGATACGTCGGCCAGGTCCGGAGTGCGGTCCCGCAGCACGCCCTGAGTGCCGCAGAACCCCTCAACCACCTGTTTCCCCCAGGCCCGCACCGAGGCCTCATCCGACTCCTGGCAGACATCGTCGAGCGTGAGCTTCCCACACCACTCCGAGAAGACCAGCGAATGCGTGGGGTCCACTCCGTACACCCGGGCGACCGGACATCCGGTGTCGGACAGCATCCGGCACACGCGCTCCTCTGCCCGGAGCAGGTCGTGGGGCTCTCCTCGTGTCAGCGGGGCGAAGATCTGGTGCTTCACCACCACCCGCGTGCCATCGTCCGTCCTCGCCACCCACACGCCGGGGTGGTTCGACTCGGGCCGACGGACGGGATCGACGGCCACGACCGTGGGCGAGCCGGGGAGGTGGGCCGGAAGGCATTCCTGTATGGTGGCCTGGATGGCCGGGTCGACCTCGTGCATAGGGCGGCCCCAAATGAGAGGCGCCCGCCGATGGCGAGCGCCGGTCGCTTTCGATGCGCATAGCGCATCTGACTATTTCTGGCGAACGATCCGTCGTTTCCTCAGGGTGAGGAACTCCGGCGCCTCCTGAACGCACGTCCCCAGGATCCCAAGCGAACGGAAGAACGCCTTCATCCCCGCCTGACCGATCTCGGCACCCTCCGCGCCCACATCGGGGAAGCCGGCCTCATCGGGAGTGAGGGATTCCCAGTTCTGAAAGAGCCGTCCCCACTCGCTCTCGAGTACCGCCGCCATCTTCCGCTTCGCGAGCCAGGGATACCAGAAGCTGTCGTGGTAGACCACGCTGGCCACGTACGACCACGGGGCCAACACCGTCTTGAGAGACCACTCGATGGGCTTCTTGAGCGCCCCCCAGTAGATCCGGTGCTGCATGCGCGACGCGAACGTCATCTTCCTGTACGGACCCACGAAATCCCATTCCTCCTCGGCCGCACCCGCATCTCCGACGATCTGGATCTGCCGAGGGTCACCGCACCCCATCCCCCGTTCGTGCGAGATCCGAATGAAGTCGATCGAAAGCGGGTCGAACCCCATCATCCGGGCGGCGGCCGCGTCGATGGCCACCTGATCCGCACTGGCGAGGATCACGTTCTTGACATGCGGAATCATGCACCTGGGACCGGGACCGTCGCCGGCAAAGGTCCCATCCATCACGGCGAACAGACCGGGGTGAATCCGCTTCTGGATCGCCAGAAGATCCACCAGGGTCTCGTGGATCACCGGGTGGGTCCAGTGACGCCTTTCGTTGAGGAGACCGCCGAACGCATTCTTCATCGCCCCGGTGGTCGTCGTGAAGACATGGGTCTTCACCGTGGGCAGGTGGATGATGTTCTCGCCGATGAACCGCTTGGGGATGTGGAACCCATCCGGATAGACCTCGTTCAGGCACAGGAAGGTGTCGGCCAGGTCGCCAACCGCATCCCGGATGTGGATCCACTCCTCGCCCTCGTACAGGTGGACGTTCCTCAGATTGTGGGATGCGACCACATCGATCTGCTTGTTCTCCCGCTCGCCCAGATGCGCATCGATGACCACGGTCCGGTTGTGGCACGCGTGGAGCAGCTCGCGTCGGTAGCCGTCTCCCAGCATCGTCCGAATCACGCCGTCGAGCTGCCAGGGCGTGGTCGAGCTCCCCGGATAAAAGAAATGCCAGGAGATGTTCACCTTCAGCGCCGTATCCACCCCCTTGTCGATCACGTCCTGGTAGCCGGCCAGATTCATCAGCCTAGAGTAGTCCGCCAGAACGGTCTTCGGAGAGGTGCGGAGAACGGCGACTTTGGAGCGGGACATGTGGGGTCCTGCGGTGAAGGGACGCTGGGGAATTGCCGAGCCAGTCTAGAAGTAGAGCACGCCGACGAGGGTAAGGAGCCACAGCCCGGCGTTGATGATGAGGGACGGGTCGCGGAGGATCGTGGAGGACGGGTTGCCCCCCTGGCCCTTCTGATAGACCAGGTAGAGGTACCTCAGCAGGCCGTAGATCACGAAGGGCACCGTCAGATTGAGGTACTGGGTCCCCAGCTTCTCCATCACCTCGGCCGACATCGTGTATAGCGCGTAGGATACCAGCGTACCCGCCGTCACCACCGCGATCATCTGGTCCAGAAACTGGGGACTGTATTCGTCGAGGATGCGTCGGGCGCTGGCCGCGTTCCCCTCGAGCAGCACGATCTCCTGCCGCCGCTTGACGAACCCGAGGAACAGGGCCAGCAACATGGTACAGAGCACGAACCAGGAAGAGATCTCTACCCCGATCACGACGCCTCCGCCGATCGCGCGCAGGAGGAATCCGCTCGCTACGATCATCACGTCCAGAATCACGACGTGCTTGAGGCGGACCGAGTAGGCCACGTTCAGTCCGAGGTAGACCACCGCGATCCAGCCGAAGTGGAAGCCCAAACGGAAAGAGACCCACAACGCAAGGACCCCGATCACGGCGGCCGAGGCTCCGGCCCACGGGACGCTCAGCCTTTTTGACGGGATCGGTCGGTTGCGTTTCTCCGGATGCTGCCGATCGCTCTCGCGGTCCTGGATATCGTTGAACACGTACACGATGCCGGACAGCAGGCAGAACAGAGCGAAAGCCGCGATGCTCCTCAGGACATAAGCAGGATCGAACAGGTGCCTGGAGAAGACCAGTGCGCCCAGGACGAAGAGGTTCTTCGGCCACTGATGGGGGCGCATGGCCAGCAGGAACTGGAACACCCTTCCCTCCCTCACCGACGGTTTGCCCGCCAGACCTCTTGCCGCGCCGGCTAGATGGACAGCCCGAAGTAGATTCGTCGGTTGTCGATATCGAACACCGTACCCGGGTTGTTCCGGTCGCTGATCCGATCACGAGTGGGGAATGCGATCTGGAAGTATCCGAAAAGCGGCAATCGATAGTTCGAGAACATCTGCATCCGGATCTCGAAGCCCCAATCGGTCAGGAAGGCGCTTCGGTTGAACCGATTTCCCGAATCCCACCAGCTGCTCAGGCTTTCGAAATCCGACGTCGCTCCTGTTTCCACGAAGAAGGTCCCGTACATCTTGTCGAAGAAAAGCGGCGGGAGCTCCCTTCCAGCCTTCTGAACGATGGGGAAAGTAAAGGTAGCCCGGCAGAAGAGGGCCTTGCCTCCCGAGAGCGAGAAATAGGGGTAGCCCCGTAGCGTGCCGAAGCCGCCGAGGTAGTATCGTAGAGGGTAGTAGAAGACGCCCTCAAAGGTGCCGCCGTTCTGAACCTGCTTCTTGATGGCCTGGTCCTTGTAGCCCAGGAAGGCCTGGAGGCCCAGTGTCGTACGACCGAACAGAGGCACGAATTCGTTCCAGGAGAAGGTGTATTCGTTCACCCCCAGCTTCACGTCATCGGCCCTGTAGATGGACGGAGAGACCTCGCTCGGAGTCGGATCGGGAACGAGATCCTGGTTCAGGTCCGCCGAGAGTGCCAGCGAGTCTGTAACCGTCGCATTGATCCGACGGTACCTCAGCGTGATGGCTCGCCCACCCCGAGGATTGATGAAGCGGTCTTTGGCTGGCTCGAAACGTCCGTACCGCCAGGTGACACCGAAATCGGTACTGCGGAAGAAGTTCAGATCTTGGTAGAGGAAATCATCCAGAGCGGTCTGCTCCTGGCCCACCACACCCATGGCGCGCAGCGTGTCGGTGATTTCCACCAGCGTTCCGCTCTGAGGATCGGTCTGATAGAGCCGCGAGCTGTCGCGGATCACCTGCAGCAAGTGGAGGTTCTCCGAATAGCGGCGGTGACCGACGTGGAGCGAGACCATCTGGCTCCTGCCGATCATCACATCCGTCTGGACGACGAAGTCGCTGAACATGTGCTTGTAGTCGTCCTCCTGCGTCATGGAAAGACGCAGGTCCTGCGTCACATTGGGGATGATGACCTGCTGCGAGTCCACAACCGTGATCAGCGTGCCCTGGGTGGTGTCGCGGAAGGTGTCGACCACTCCCCTGTCGAGCAGGCTGTTGATGGTCTGGCGACTCGCCCCGATCGTGAGCCTGGGCACATAGGTCCGCTGCTCGGTCATTATCCGCGACAACGTCCTCCTGTAGGATGCATAGAACTCGGAGTTCAGGTCTGTCTTGCGCTTGAGGTTCTTGCCAGCGGTGAAACCGGCG
>JASLMQ010000824.1 GCA_030746455.1 Candidatus Latescibacterota bacterium | reverse complement strand
TCTCTTGCTTCTGACGTCCGCGATTTCCCATCGCCATGTTCTCATCTCCCCGCTTCGGTTCGGTACCTACTCCATCATAGTACCTTCCTCGCGGGAAAACAACAGACAATGTGGCATGAATCTCAGTTTTTCAACGGGCTGATAGGTGAGCCCCTGCGCGGACAGCTCCTTCGCCTCCACAAAGAACAGGAGCCCACGCCATCTGGCGTGGGCTCCTACTGTGCGGCCCGAGCCCTGCTGCCTTGATCCGAGGGAGACCCGCACCCGCCGGAGCGTCACAACACCTGCGGCTGTCCCGTGCGAACCGACTCGAAGGCCTTCAGCACGAGCGCCGTCGCCCGCGTCCCGTCCTCCGCCGGGATCGGTGACGGTTCTCCCTCGACGAGGCACCGGGCCAGATCCTGGAGCTCTCCCGCGAAGTTCTCGTCCGCGACGTCCAGGTCCCGTCCTTCGATCCCGCTGAAAGACACCGACTTGCACCGGTTGTGCACCATCGCCGTGACCCCGTTGCTGTAGAGCTGGAACGAGAACTTGGACAGGTAGGGGATCTGGCCGGCGTCGCTGGCCGTGACGCTCGCCGCGGCACCGTTCTCGAACCCGATGCTGGCGACGACCGTGTCGATCACATTCGTGTCTTCGTGCGTCATCGTCCCGCCGTGTGCGAACACGGACACGGGAGGGGTTCAGCCAGCAGACCAGATCCAGTATGTGGCAGCCCTGAGAGGCCACGTTCCCCCCTCCCTTCACGGAATCTTGCGCCCAGAGCTTGTCTCCCCACCGGTTGTCCATTATCTGTCCCACTGTGATCTGGGGATCCGGGATCGTCTCCTTCGCGCGCACTACCGCGCCGGCATAGCGAAACCGGAATCCTACCATCAGGGTCACACCCGCCTCCGCAACGGCGGCCTCCACCTCCCTGCACCCCTCGAGCGTGAGGGCCAGCGGCTTCCACACGAAGATGTGCTTTCCGGCCTGGGCGGCTCGTACACAGAGATCCCTGTGTGAGTCGTGATGGGTGCACACCAGCACCAGGTCCACGTCCGGATCGCCCAGGACCCGATCCGGATCGGTCGTGCAATACTCCGCTCCCGACAATGTGAGTGCGCGTTGTGCGGCCTCCTCCCTCACATCCGCCACGGCCCACGGGACCAGCTCGGGCGTGTCCACCAGTGACTTGAGGTGTCCGCCCGGCGCATCGCCATAGCCCGTGGCGATGGTCCCGCAGCCGATGCATCCGACCCGTATCTCGCCTGCCATGTGTCTGCCTCCCAGGGATTACGGTCTACACAACGTGGTACTGACAGCCCGGAGAACAGCGACCCGAACCCGAGTGTTCGGCCTCACGCACCACCCAATTACCCCAGCGGATTGGCCTATGTCAAGATCCGCAGGAACTGAGGTGCGTCCGTACACGGTTATGAGAAGGGTTGCTCGGAAAATGGTTCAGGGCTACATTGAGCCATACTGAGCGTGTACCTTGTTGGGGGGCGAGCCAGGAGGCTGTATGAAGATAACGCAGATCGAGACCATACGGGTCAACGAACACCCGCGCAATATCTGGGTACAGGTCCACACCGATGCCAATGCCGTCGGTCTAGGCGAGACCTTCTACGCGCCGTCGGTGGTACAGGCAGCGATTCACGACTACTTCGGACCTCTGCTCATCGGTCGAGATCCGTTCGAAATCGAGCGTCACTGGGAAGCGATGTTCCGCCTCTCCGACCACGCCGGCTACGGCGGCGCCGAGATGCGGGCGATCTCGGCTCTGGACATGGCGCTCTGGGACATCAAGGGGCAGGCGGTCGGACTACCCATCTATGAGCTCCTGGGTGGCGCCGTGCGCAGAAGGATCCGTGTCTACGCTACAGGCATGCCCTACCGCCAGGCTGGCGAGGCGGCCAGGAAGCTGCTGGACGAGGGCATTACCGCGATGAAGGGGGGCCCCACGATTCCTCTGGCGATTGCCAGCGACGGTCAGTTTCTGTCTCCCCAGGACCTGGATCGGGCGCTGCACCCTATCCGCGATATCCGGGAAGCGGTCGGCATGGAGATGCAGATTGCCAACGATGGCCACGGGAAGTGGACGCTGCCGGTAGCGATCCGGATCGCGCAGGCGATGGAGCCGTATGAGATGATGTGGCAGGAGGACCTGATGCCTCTGCTCAACCCGGAGGCGCTCCAGCGGCTCCAGCAGGCTACCCGGACGCCAGTCTGCATCTCGGAGCGCCTGCTCACCCGCTGGCAGCTACGACAGTTCATTGAGAACGGCTCGGCGCGCATTGTCATGCCGGACCTGATCTGGACTGGCGGGATTTCGGAAACACACAAGGTCGCCATCCTGGCGTCGGCGCACCAGGTGCCCTTTGCCCCGCACGACGCGACCGGACCGGTGAATATATTCGCGTGTGCCCAGATCTGCATGAGTTCGCCGAACGCGATGATTCAGGAGCACGTACCGGCCTACTACAAGGGATGGTACAACGATATCGTCGACCCGAACCTGGACATACGTGACGGCTTCCTGCACGCGCCACAGCGTCCGGGTATCGGCACGCGGCTGAAGCCTGAAGTGCGCCAGCGAGGGGACGCCATTGTGGTCGTGAGCGACGAGCCCGCGGAGAGCCCGATCGACCACTGGAGTGCTGCCGAGGTCCGCAGCGAGGAGTTGGAGGCCGAAGTCCGGCGACTGCGCCAGGAGCGCGGTGCCTGCTAGGAATCCTTTCAGCTGTATTGCTGGGAAGGGCCTCGTGGGGAAAGACCGGTGACGTCTTGCGTTGACACTCGACGATTCGACAAGGGGATACCAGATGGAGGCAGAGCCTCTCAACCGTATGACGGCCCTGGATGTGGCGGACCCGTCCGTCGCCGATCCTGAGCGGGGAGACGCCTTACTCTCCCGGATCGCCGGGGAGCGCGCAAGCCAGGGGGTGGGCAACAAGATCGTCTCCCGTGCCGGCAAGACTCACTTCGCCTGGCAAGACTCGTACGACCAGAGATATTTCGCTCGGGTGCGCACGCTCGATCACGACACCGGGAAGTGGAGCGCCAGTGCCGTGCTGTCCGAGGGCGTCGATGAGCATTCTAGGCCCGCGCTTGCGGCTGACAGCGAAGGCTTCCTGCACGTGGTGATGGGGGGACACAACTCCCCGCTTCAATATCAACGGTCTCTGCGGCCGCACGACTCGTCGGCCTGGAGCGCCATCGAGTCCTTCGGCCGGAACACCTATCCCGTGTTGCTGTGCGGACCGGACGACACGCTCTACCTCACCGTCCGGGACGGAGGCCACGAAGGCCTGGAGCTGTGGGAGCGGCCTCCCGGTGGCGTCTGGCAGAGCCACGGGCTGGTCGTGGCCCGGCAAGAGCGGTTCTCCGGGTACACCGGCATGAGCAACGACATGGCCTGGGGGCCGGGGCAGAAGACAGTGCACATGAGCATGGCCTTCTTCCTGAGTCGCAAGCCCGAAGCGGGCGAGCATCCGCGCGACGTGTCCGGCAGATACCAGGCCGTGGGCTACATGCGATCTCACGACTTCGGCCGCACCTGGCAGAAGGCCGACGGCACGCCAATCGCGCTGCCGGGGACCTCGGACACCGTTGACCTGCTGGATGAGGGCGAGAGCGATAACCCAAAGCCCGGTATCGAGCATTGTGGTCAGGTTGTCGACTCGGAAGGTCGGCCGTACGTCGGTTACGTGCGCCACACGCCCACGCCTTGCCGGGTCTCTCTGGTGACGCCGCGAGATGAGGGGGGATGGCGTGGACTGCCGCTGCATGAGACCGTGGAGAAGCACTGGCCCGGCTGGGCGATGTACTCCTTCAAGATGGTGATGACGGCGGACGACGTCCTGTGCATTCTGGGCGAGATCGTCCCTCTGGACCACCCGGATGCGAACTGGAGCCCCGGCATACATGGATTGCCCTTCTACTGGCTGCGCGACCACGTCGAGATCTCTCGCATCGTGTGGCTCGAGTCCTCCGACTACGGCGAGACGTTCACGTCGCGCGATGTGCTTGAGTTCGATCCCGCGAAGGGCCAGGTCCTACCGTCGATCGAGCGCGCCAACAGTTCCCACCCGATCCCGGCCGGCACCCGACCGTCATTCCTGTACACGCTTGGGGAATCGCGGTACGCGCACGAAGGGGAGACCATCGACAACGAGCTGTACTGGGTGCGTGTAGAAGCCGAATCTGAGACGCAGCCCTAGAGAGGAGAGAACGATGCTCCCTGATTTCTTTCATGTAGGCTCCGCGAAGTGCGCGTCCACGTGGCTTTGGCAGGTCTGCAAGGAACACCCGGAGATTTTCGTGCCGCTGCACAACTACGACAATGTGAACTTCTTCACGGTTCGCTACCACAAGGGGCTCGATTGGTACGAGCAGACCTACTTCGCTGAGTACGACGGGGAACCCAGGGTCGGAGAATTCAGCAACTCGTACATGGTCTACCGTCCCGCGATGGAACGGATCGCCCGGCATCTGCCCGATGCGCAGCTGACCATGATCCTGAGGGATCCGGTGGAGACCATCTTCTTGGGATGGGCGCAGACGTATCTCAAAGGCAGGATCGCGGAGCATCCGGAGTGCTGGCGAGAGCTGGCCTTCATCCTCGACCACCACGGACACGCCTTCTACCGTCTGTTCGCCGAAGGACTGTTCTATGCGAGGCACCTGAAGAACATCTACGCGCACTTCCCCAGGGAACGGGTTCTGGTGATGATCTATGACGACCTGTGCAGCGATCCCGGCGCGTTTCTGGAACGCTTCTTCTCGTTCCTCGGGGTGGACAGTGCCTTTCGACCGCAAATGCTGGACAAGGATGTGAACCCTGACACGTTCGGCACCGATCGTGGGAGGTACGTGAGCGATGGGCTTATGGATGAGCTGCGTGAAATGTACCGCCCCGATGTCGAGGAGCTTGAGGAGCTGATCGATCGCGACCTGAGCCACTGGCGATGATTGCTCTGCTCTGTCAAACCCCGGTCACCACGAAACACACGAAAAGCACGAAAGGAAGAGACACCTGGGTGGAGGAGGACCCAGACTCTGAGTCAGAGAGGGAGGCGTGATGCATTCAGGCCTGAGCGTTGGACGGAACCGGGCTGCGCAGGCGTTCCGCGACCCTCTTCCCTCGGCTCGGGCCCCCGGGTATCTCTATCGGTGTACATCCGTGTTCATCCGTGGTGAGGTTCTGTTTTCGCAAGGCCAATCCAGTGCGCGAGCTCGAGCACCAATGGCACCACAGGGGGCGAACGATCACCTTCACGTGGGTCGGTGAAACGGACGTCGCCCCGGCACGGGTCTACGCCCTGGCCTTCACGCAAGAAGGGAAGATGCTTCTTGTCGGCGGCGGTCCCGGAGACCCGGGGTTCTGGCTCCCCGGTGGGGGGATCGAGGCCGGAGAGACCCCGGAAGAGGCCCTGACCCGCGAGCTCCTGGAGGAAGCGGCGGCAGAGGTGCACGCCCTGGAGCGGTTGGGTGCCCAGCGGGCCCACGATTCGGATGGCGGGACTGAGTACCACGACTTCTACTGGTGTCGCGTGACCCTGGAAGATGCCTTCGACCCGGTTCACGAGGTCCAGCAGCGGCGCCTGGTCCCCCCCGAGGCGTTCCTGGACGCGCTCTTCTGGGGTCGCGACGATCCCAAGGCAGAGATGCTGCTCGAACGCGCACTGGAGCTGGATTCAGCGCTCCCACGCGGAGACGGCGGATGATCGAACGCATCGAACACAGGGGCAAACTGATCCATGAGTGCACGCTGCCGGGCGACACGCGCGCGGAAGGCATTGCTCCGGCGCACCCGAACGGACTGCAGCTCAGCCGCGACCGCTTCATGCTGCTGGTGTCCACCCTGCGCTTCCTGGGGGTGGACGACGCACGCAGCGGCGTGTACGAAATCCGTGACGGTGCGTACGACGGCCCGAAGGTCAACGAGGGACATATCGTCAAGTCTGTTGACGACTGGGACCCCCTCGGCGACGGCAGCCGGCACGTGCGGCAGCACGGTCACTTCACGGGGTTCGGCGTTCCCAAGGGTGCCCTCATCGATGGCAAGACCCCACCTCACGCCAACGTGTTCGCCGTGATGTGGCGGCGGTGCGCGCGCATGTTCGACCCGAACCGAGAGTATCTGGTCTGGTACGTCGACAGAAAGCATCCTGAGCTGCACGAAGCTTCACAGGGCGTGGAGTGGCTGCAGCTCCGGCTCAACGACACGGGTGACGACATCGAGGTCATCGCGCCGATGGGCGACATGCGCCAGGTTGGGTACGAGGTAGGGGATCGTCGCTGTGCGGTCGATGCTACCCTGATGAACAACCCCTATTCGTCACCTATTCCGGCCAATGACGACTGTACGGAGTGGATCGACTGCAAGGCCTTCGGCAAGGGAGGCATCGCGCCGTGCCGGTATCGGTACAACGCCGAAAGCGGGCTCTACGAATGGGTGGAGACGGGGCCCTTCATCGAGGAGGCGATCTTCGAGCCGACCGTCGCTCGGTACCAGGACAGCTGGATCATCGCTGCCCGTCCGTCGACCGAGAATCCCATCGCGTGGATGCGGTGCGACGATCCGTTCATCAAGGCGCCGACCGTGCAGTTCGGTCCCGGCTCGAGCAACCAGAACCGTACCCCCATGACGGTGTTCACGTGCCCCGACGGCGTGCTGCGCCTGCTCACGAGGGACTACGACGGCACGCCTCATCGCACGGTGAAGGACACGCCTCTGAACCGCAATCCCCTGTACATCTGGGACGTGGACCCCGACGACAACTTCAGGCTGAGCAACCGGCGTGTGGTCTTCGACGCGATCGAGTCGGGCGTACCCATCACGGTCGAGCACCATCCCATCGTGGACATGCCCAAGCTGCTGCCGCACGCGGGCGGCAGGATGCAGGCCCTCGTCCACCGGGTTTGCTCGGCCGCCCTCATGAGCAACGACCCGGACTACGGGGGATATCGTATGACGCCAGACGACTTCGACGCCACGGCGGTCTACTACGCCGAGGCGCAGTATGATGCCGAGTATCCAGGCGTTTGGAAATTCGAGTAGGTGAGGTAATCTCCACTGCAACGGGATGAAGCGTCAGGCCACGCCCCA
>JASLMQ010000823.1 GCA_030746455.1 Candidatus Latescibacterota bacterium | reverse complement strand
GTATGTGCGGACAACCCTCCCCCCGTTCGTAACGGGGGGTGGTCGCAGTTCCGCGCGTTGTCGGTTCGGAACTGCGACCGGGGGGATCGAGCGCCAGGCAGGATGCCTCGATGGCAGAGAGTGCAGCGGTCAGGACGAGGCATTGATCTCCTGGCCCTATAGGAACTGCCATCGACAGTCCGATGCTTTTCCCTATCCGCTTCCAGCGGGGCCCGGTTTCTTTTTAGCCGCGGCAAACCGGGGAAAGAAAACCGCGGCCCTCAAACGCCGGGCAGCTTTCCTCCCGCGAAGTCCCTCTGGTGGACGCACTGTGGGTCCGTCCGCCTGCCCGTCTAGAGGGCCAGGCCAGGGCGGCGTTGCTTGTGCCGGACGCGGGAGGGCGATCATACTCGTGCCTGGATACGCATTCGTGGGGACACGGGAATCCGCTCTCGCGCTCCCGCGAAGACCGAGGGGTGGTCTCACTCGGATATGCGGCCTACCGATCCCCGAGGCTGTACGTGAGTGGGTTGCTTGTGCCAGACGCGTGAGCTCCCGGCTCTGCCACCCCTTTCTCTTTCGTGCCGGGGGGAGCTGCGCTGGTACGGGTGACGCGCTTGTTCAGGGCGCGCCAGGAATCCCATCTAGAGCGATTGCTTGTCCGAGGCTATAGTCAAGGTGATGAGAAACAAGGAACGAATGCTGGTCCTCGACTACGCCCTCTCACCCGCTGTGATCAACGAGGGAATCGCGGGAGCGTTCGGCAGAGCGGGGATGGCCGTGGACACACGGCCGTTCTACCCGAACCTGGTTCGTGACGATCTTGAGCGATACGGCACCATCGGGCTGCTCTCAGGCAGGACGCCCGCGTTCCCCAGTGGGAGGATGTCGGCCGCCGAGGTCGAAGAAGCAGCAAAGCTCGTCTCAGTCGGCGGCACACTCATCCTCGGGCCGAACCTGGAGGGCGGCGAGGGCGCCCACGAGCGATACCAGTTCAACCGGCTGCTGGCGAATCTCGATGTACAGATTCGGATCGACGACGAGCTGATCGAGGATTCGGTGAACGGATATGCGGCACCCCTGTGGGACCGGCCCTTCTACCGACCCATTCCTGGATCGCCCGTGCAGGGGAACGGGGCCGAGAGGCTGGCCTTCGACCGGTCGACTCCGCTGCGGGTCGGCGAGGATGCAAGCGTGCTGCTTGCGACGTTCGAGACGGCTCGTCCCAAGGGTGAGATGGCCGTAGTGGCGATGGCCCGATCGGGGAAGGGCCACGTCCTCGTGGCGGGCCGCTATCTGCTCAACGCGACGGGGGTCCCGCTGCGGATCTCGGGGGAGCCGCTGGCCCACCCGGAGTGGTTGGAGGATACATCCGCCTTCCTCGACGACCTGGCCAGATACGTGGTGGGGGTGACAACGGGGGCGATGCTGCTCGAAGCGGTGAACCCGATACCTGAGTCCACGGAGGAGAGTGGGGAACCGATCGATCTCGATCTGGACGAGAGCGCTGTTGCGGACAGCCTGCCTCCGAGGGTACGTACGGAGATATACCCCGTACGCGACCGAGATCTCGATTGGTACGACAGGCGGACGGCGGAGTACTACGAGGAGATTCCGGACGAGAGGCACTACGGATGGATCCGGAGGGAGGGCATACGCGCGAGCTGGGGCAGTACGGTCCAATGGGGCGGGAATCAAACGACGAAGGTCGAGGTGGAGCAGGTGTGCAAGGCGCTCGAGGCGTGCGATGTGAACCTGTTCTGGGATATCTCCAATTGCCAGGCCGTCGCGGGCGCCGGGTTCAGTGAAGCGGAGCGGGCCGCGGTGCTCGAGCGCTGGGAGTGGACCGCGGCGGCGCTGGACGGGTCGTCGGTGAAATGGTACCCCACGCTCGACTACCGGTTCTTCCGGGATGAGAGGACGCGGTGCTTTGGGGCGCAGGGCCAGGAGCTGGAGGCACCCTCGCCGATGGACCTCGAGTTCTGGCGGCGGGGATGGCGCGCCCCGCTGTGCGCGATCGCCGACTTCTCGCTGTCGCACCCGTGCGTGGGCGGCATTGCGATCGACGTGGAGCTGTACGCGCATCCCCCGGCATTCAACTATTACATGGGGTATGGATTCGAGGACGCGTGCTACACGTTCGTGCTCGATCGCTGGGAAGGCTGGATCGACGGCGCTGTGCTGGCCGAGGCCGAAGGCCTGCGTCTGAGGGAGCGGTTCGATTGGCTGAGGACGCGCGGTCTGCTGGAAGGCTACTTCACGGTCCTGAGCTCGGAGGTCGAGCGGATCTGCAGGGAGATCCGGGACGACGTCTGGCGGATCAACCCCGACCTCCTGTTCGCGTCGTACATCTTCACCACACCGTGCAACTGGTTCGATCTGGGAGTCTACCGGGGATTCAGCTCTCCGGACCGGCCGGTGGTGCTGATGACGTTCAACGTGCGGTCGGGACGGATGCGCGAGTACCTCAGGGAGAACCGGATCCACGCCTATCACGCCTCGTCGGCGCTGCTGGGGATGATCGAGCGGGAGGCCTACGCGCCCGTGTTCGCGAAGGCGCACGAGTACGGTCACGGGTACTGGATGAACAACATCAATGCGCTGCTCTACGCAGGGAGCGATTCGTGCGAGTCGCCGGCGCGCCAGGGACTGACCCCGGAGGAGGCGATTGAGGCGATTCGTGACGCGAATGAGCAGGTGAGGAACGAGACCTGAGACCCAATCACAGATCGGAGCAACGGGACGACGTGAGCGGGATTCCTCTGGTGGACCGGGCGAGTGCATTTCGGGAGCGAACCGCGATTATCGCACCGCAGGGACGGTTCACCTACGAATACCTTCTAGACCAGTCCGGTCGGTGCGCCGCAGGCCTACTGGGTGGGCAGGAAGACCTGTGTGAAGCCCGTGTGGCGTTTCTCACCCCGCCGGGGATGGACTACGTGGCCACGCAGTGGGGCGTGTGGCGAGCAGGCGGCATTGCCGTACCGCTCTGCGTTCTGCATCCCGAGCCCGAACTCGCCTATGTGATCGACGATTCCCAGGCCTCCATAGTCGTGGCGCATCCCGAATACGAAGCGTCGTTGCGGCCTGTTGCAGAGACGCGCGGGCTGAGGTTTCTGACGACCACGGAGCTGTCGGACGCGGAGCCCGGGCGTCTGCCGGAGGTCGAGTCGTCGCGCCGGGCGATGATGGTGTACACAAGCGGGACCACCGATCGTCCCAAGGGCGCCGTGACCACACACGCCACCATCGCCGCCCAGATCCGTTCTCTGGTGGAGGCCTGGGCGTGGACGGCCGAGGATCACATCCTGCACGTTCTGCCCCTGCATCACGTGCACGGTATCGTGAATGTGCTCTGCTGCGCGCTCTGGTCCGGCGCCACGTGTGAGTTCCTGCCGAAGTTCGATGCGGCGCGGGTCTGGGAGCGATTCATTGATGGCAGCGGGTTGACCCTGTTCATGGCGGTCCCGACCGTCTACGCCCGCCTGATCGCGGAGTGGGAGTCGGCGGCGCCGGAGCGGCGTGAGGCCATGCGCGCGGGATGCGAGCGACTGCGGCTGATGGTGTCCGGCTCCGCGGCACTGCCGGTGCCGATGCTGGAAAAATGGCGCTCGATCAGCGGGCACACGCTTCTCGAACGCTACGGTATGACCGAGATCGGTATGGGGCTTTCGAACCCGTTGCATGGGGAACGGAAGCCCGGCCACGTGGGGAGGCCGCTTCCGGGGGTGGAGATCCGGCTGCGGGGGGAGGACGACCGGCCGGTGCCGGACGGGACACCCGGCGAGATCCAGGTGGCGGGGCCCTGCGTGTTTCAGGGGTACTGGCAGCGACCGGAGGTGACGCAAGAGGCCTTCACAGACGACGGCTGGTTCAGGTCCGGCGATGTGGCGGTACGGGAAGATGGGATCTACCGGATCCTTGGACGCAGCTCCGTGGATATCATCAAGACAGGCGGCTACAAGGTGTCGGCCCTGGAGGTGGAGGACGTGCTGCGCACCCATGCGTCCATCGGGGAATGTGCGGTCGTGGGGATCGAGGACCCGGAGTGGGGCCAGCGTGTGGCCGCTGCGGTCATTCCCGCTCCCGGCCACCGTCTGGACCTGGAATCGCTTCGCGCGTGGGGGAAGGACCGGATGGCTACATACAAGGTGCCGTCGCTCTTGCTCCTGGTGGACGCGCTTCCGAGAAACCCGATGGGCAAGGTGACGAAACCAGAGGTGGTGAAGCTTTTCGAGCAGGACGCAGCGGGAACGGACTGAACATGCCCGATGCCGTGAAGAGAAGTCCCCGCATTCTCTTTGGAAAGCCCGGCCTGGACGGGCACGACCGGGGCGCCCGGTACGTGGTGCACATCCTGCGGGACGCCGGGTTCGAGGTGATCTACACCGGGATTCGCCGAACACCGGAACAGATCGTCGAGGCGGCCATCCAGGAGGATGTGGCCGCGATCGGCCTGTCTGTGCTGTCGGGATCTCACATGGCCCTGTTCACGCGCGTGCTCGACCTGCTGCATGAGCGGCAGGCCTCCGACATCGTCGTCTTCGGCGGCGGCATCATTCCCCCGGACGATATCGAGATGCTCAAGCAGGCCGGTATGGCTGAGATCTTCACGCCGGGCGCGTCCGCCGAAGAGATCGTCACGGCGGTCAGGCGACTGGTGCCCACCCGAGACCCGTGTCGATGACACAGACCCTCGAACAACTGGTGCAGCATATGGTGTCTTCGGACCCGTCTTCGGAGGCGGTTCGCGTCCGGGCCGCGGCCCGGTTGATGAGCGTGCTGGAGGACGACCCCGGGCGGCTGGCGGATTTCTCCCGAGCGGTCGCCGCCGCGGGCCAGGACCATGCCCCTCGCGCCGGCGCGGACGAGGCCCGGCTGGTTCTGGGTGTGACCGGGCCACCGGGATCGGGCAAGTCAACGCTGACGGATGCACTGATTGCGGAGTACCGGACGCGCCATCCCTCTCGTCGGGTGGGGGCCATCGCCGTCGACCCTTCCAGCCCGTTTACCCACGGTGCGGTCCTGGGTGATCGCATCCGGATGATGCGCCACGCCACAGACCCGATGGTGTTCATCCGCTCCCTGGCGTCGCGCGGGCACCTGGGTGGGTTGTCCCGAGGCGTGGCGGGCGTACGCCGCGTGATGGAACTGATCGGTTGCGACCCCGTGTTGATCGAGACGGTAGGGGTCGGACAGAACGAGATCGAGGTTACACGGATAGCGGACCTTGTGATGGTGGTTCTGGCTCCTGGCCAGGGCGACGGCGTGCAGATGCTCAAGGCGGGGCTGCTGGAGATCGGCGACATGTTCGTTGTGAACAAGGCGGACCAACCCGCCGCCGGCGAGCTTCGCCGTCAGCTGGCGGCGGCGCTCGAGCTGCGTGGGGGGCCCGGCTCGAAGCCCGGCCCGGTCCACACGTGCCTGGTCAGCGCGCTGAGCGGGGACGGTGTTGCCGGGCTGACCGATGCCCTGGAGCGGATCACGGAGGAACAGCACCGATCGTGGCGGGAGAATCGACCTGATGGACTCTGATTCTGTACGGCAGGACGACTGGGAGCAGGGAACGCTGGCGCGGTCCCTGGAACGGACGCCCGAGCGTTGCGAGCGCTTCACATCGGGCTCTGGGGGACCCGTGGACAGGATCTATGCCGGTTCGGGCGAAGTCGAGGGTCGGATCGGGTTTCCCGGGCAGTACCCGTTTACCCGGGGCGTCCACCCCACCATGTATCGGGGCCGGCTGTGGACCATGCGGCAGTATGCCGGTTTCGCCACCGCCGAGGCGTCGAACCGTCGGTACCGGTATCTTCTGGAGCAGGGGACCACGGGCCTGTCGGTTGCTTTCGATCTGCCGACCCAGATCGGATACGACTCGGACGACGCCCGGTGCCTGGGCGAGATGGGCCGGGTGGGAGTGGCCGTGGACACGCTGGCGGATATGGAGCGGCTGTTCGAGGGGATTCCGCTGGACGAGGTGTCCACGAGTATGACGATCAACGCGACGGCGCCGATCCTGCTCGCGATGTACATCGGGGTCGCGCGGAAGCAGGGCCTTGCACCCGCGTGCCTTCGGGGCACCCTTCAGAACGACATTCTGAAGGAGTACGTCGCTCGGGGTACCCACATCTTCCCGCCTGCCCCGTCGCTACGGCTGGTCCGGGATGTGATGGCGTACTGCGCCGATTCCATGCCGAGCTGGAATCCCATCTCCATCAGTGGCTACCACATGCGGGAGGCGGGGGCGACGGCGGCGGAGGAGATCGGTTTCACGCTGGCCAATGCTATCGCCTATATCGAGACGGCCATACAGGGGGGGCTGGATGTGGATGCGTTCGCTCCCCGTCTGTCCTTCTTCTTCGCGGCGCACACGGACCTGTTCGAAGAGGTGGCCAAGTTCCGGGCCGCCCGGCGCCTGTACGCCCGCTTGATGAAGGACCGCTTCAGCGCGCGGGACCCCAGGAGCCAGATGCTGCGGTTCCATACCCAGACGGGTGGGGTCACGCTAACGGCCCAGCAGCCGGACAACAACGTGGTTCGGGTCACACTCCAGGCCCTGGCCGCGGTCCTGGGCGGCACGCAGAGCCTGCACGCCAACGCCCGGGATGAAGCGCTGGCGCTGCCGACGGAGCAGGCGGCGACGCTGGCGCTGCGGACCCAGCAGATCCTGGCGCACGAGTCCGGGGTGGCGAATACGGTCGATCCCCTGGGGGGAAGCCACTATGTCGAGTCGCTGACGGATGCCCTCGAGGCGGAAGCGGAGGCTCTCATCCGGCAGATCGACGACTCCGGGGGCATGGTTGCGGCGATCGAGCGCGGCTACGTCCAGGGGAGGATCGAGGCCTCTGCGTATCGGTACGGTCAGTCGGTAGAGACCGGAGACCGGGTCGTCGTGGGCGTGAACCGGTTCACAGAGGACGACGAGACGCAGATCGATACCTTCGAGGTGACCGAGGAGGTCGCTAAGCAGCAATGTGCTGCCCTGAGCCAGGTTCGCGAGGCGCGGGACGAGCAGCAGGTCCGAGAGGCCCTGTCGGCCCTAGGATCCGCGGCCCGGGGCGAGGGCGACCTCATGCCCTCCATTCTGGAGGCGGTCCTGGCCTATGCCAGTGTCGGGGAGATATGCGACGAGCTGCGCGGTGTCTTCGGTGAGTACCACCCGTCTTGAGTCGGGTCCCATCGACGGCGCCGACTCGGGGCGTTGGTCCGCTGTCGTGATGAATGGACAGCGGTCTTTCGTGAGAGGTCCAGACGATGCCATCAGTCGAGAGGGCGGAGACGATATATGCGGTTCGTCTTGCGGTGACATCGGCGTTGCCGGCGGAT
>JASLMQ010000822.1 GCA_030746455.1 Candidatus Latescibacterota bacterium | reverse complement strand
TGGGCATCGGCACGCGGTGTCATGGCTTGGTACCTCCTGAGAGGAACAGTCTATCCCACTGCGCAGCGTCCGAGCTTGTCGAGCCAGCGCTCGACCTGCACGGCGTCGGCATACGTCGCCCCGACAGGGATGGGCTGCTGGCCCCGGACGACACGGCAGAAACAGCGGAGCTCTTCGGCGAGCATGCCGCCGGGTGAAGATGGATCGGCGCGGATCTCGAGCGCCATCGGCCAGTGCGCCTTCTCGTCCCAGAGCTCGATGGGACGTGGATTCGGACGGATACGGGCCATCCAACCCTCGCCGAAAACCTCCATCCGATCGAATCCGTCGGCCGCCATGCCCTCCGGCGTGAGGAACGAGGCCTCGAAGGAGGCGACGGTGCCGTTCTCCCAGACGAGCTGGGCGAGCGCCAGATCGCAGGATCCATCGGAGGTGCGGTGCACCTGGGCGCTGAAGTGAACGGGCTCGGCCCGGTTCGTCAGTGCGAGGACGCAATAGAGGTCGTGGACCATGGTGAGGTGAAAGGGCGACTCACCAGGGAAGGCATCCATGGTCGCAACAGGGCGGTGGCGTACGCAGCTGATGTGCTTGACGGGGCCGCGGTTCCGGGCCTCTTCCTGCAGCTGGAGAAACTCGCTGTTGAAGAGCAGGATGTGCCCGAGCATCAGGTTGGCGGAGTCAGGGGCCACGAGCTCCGCGAGAGACCTGACCTCGGCCAGGTCTTCCGAAATGGGCTTCTCGAGGAGGACCGGCGTCCCCGAGGCGAGAAGGGCGCGCGTAACCTGGACGTGGGAGGCCGTTGAGGTGGCCACGACCCAGGCCTCCGCATCGGATTCGGCGATGGCCCGGTCCAGGTCCAGCCATCCCTTCGGCCGGGGACCGTGTGGGACTCCCGCGAGATCGGGGTCCAGCGCGTCCAGACTTGCCTGCCGCCTCGCAACCAGGGCCACCAGCTCGGACTCGGCCAGTCCGGCAAGGGTGAGGGCGTGCAAGCGCCCGAAGTTTCCGAGCCCCACGACGCCGATCTTCACGGGTTTGCCTTGGTTTTCCTCCATTCCGAGGCCTGAACTCGAGGGGTAGTCATTGGCAGCGACTTCCAGCGCCCCAAGCGGTCAAGAAAGTCATTGTAATGGGTGCACTTTTGTAATATAACATTGCCGGTTGCGAAAACGGAGGCAAATATCCAGCGCAATGGGATGGACACCGACCGCAAGCGGGAGGACCGTGATGGACACCGGCACGAGGCACCTGGTCGAGACACCGCAGAAGCGGGCCGACTACTTTGCAGAGATGCTGAAGCGGCTCTGCGCGGACCTGGGACCCCATCCCTCGGGCACGCAGGAGTACGAACAGGCCGCCAAGATCCTCTACTCGGAGCTGGTTCCGGCCCTCCCGATCGCGTTCCTGGATCGGTATCTCGACTTCTGGGCCACGGTTCCCAGGCCGGAGATCTTCCACAAGGGTACCCGGCTGAACGTGGGGGTGGCCGAGAACTGTGCCGGCACGTCCGATGCCGGGTTCCACGGTGTGATCCGGCGCGTCGACAGGGAAGGTGTTCCTTACGGAATCGAGGATGTGGCAACCGGGGAGATTGCCGCGACCATCTGCGTGAGCAAGGACGTGGGAATCGAGCCCATGTACCTGTTCGGGGATGAGCTCCTGTCCCTCCCGAGGTTCATCATCGGGATTCGCGATGTGCCGTTGGTGGACCTCCTGGTGAAGGACGAGGCACCGGTGCAGGTGCGGCTGCGCGTGGTGTATGCTCCCGAGCTCCCCACCTACAATGTGGTGGCCTCACTGCCCGGGGAGAGCGCTGACGAGATCCTGCTTATCGCGCACCTGGACTCGATCATATGCACCGAGGGGGCGAACGACAACACGGCGACGGCGATCATCCACACGATGCTTGCGCACGCTGTTTCGGGCACGAAGCCGAAACGGACGCTCACCTTCCTGATGACGGGAAGCGAGGAATACGGGTGCCTGGGCGCCAAGCACTACGTGAAGCGGAGACAGGCCGAGGGCACGGCGAAGGACATCCGGTTCATCGTGAACTCGGATTCCCTCACCTACGGGCCGAATCTATGGGCCTCGACGGTCGACGCCGAGCTGATGGCGCTTGTGAAGGCGATCCACGGTGACCTGGAGATGAAGACGGAGCCGATCTACGCGGGCCAGGAGGAGTGCTGGATGAACGACGCGGCGCCCTTCCGCGGTATCAACGCGCACGTTCGGGGGATCAACTTCAACAGCCGGGGATACGACACCCTTGCGGCGAACCACACGCCGGACGACGACGCGGCGAACGTGCCGCACGATTGCGCGGAGTCGTCGTTCATGGTGCTGCGAGAACTGATTGGGCGGCTCCAGGACTTCTGAGCAAGGGGTCTGGACGCTTCTTGATTCTACGGCAGGCACGTGTGGCTCATCAAAGGGATTCGGAATGCCGGCAGAAGGCAGAGGGAAAAAGAGGCAAGGCCAGAGCCCTAATCAAGGAGAGGAATGGAACTGCTCTACAAGCCTGATTTCGAGGATGCGCGGGCACATTGGGAAGCGTTCTGGAACCGGGAGATCATCGATCGGCCGTGCCTGGCGGTGAGGGCCCCGAAGGAGGGGAGCGAGATTCCACCAGCACCCCCTTACATGGACGGCTGGGACGGGGACTTCGCAGAGGCCGTGGCGCGGTGGGAGGCGCGGGCGGAGCACACCTACTTCGCGGCGGACGCCGTTCCGTTCCTGGAGCCCTCCTTCGGGCCGGACCAGTTCGGCGCGTTCCTGGGCGCCGATCTCGAGCGATCGAAGGATTCCTTCAACAGGACCAGCTGGGCCGTGCCCTACGTGGAGGACTGGCGAGACGCTCTCCCCATTCGTCTCGATCCCGACACCATGTGGTGGAAGAAGATGCTCGAGTTCATGCGGGTGGCGGGGAAGGCATCGGAGGGGAAGTATCTGGTGGGGATGCTCGATATGCACAGCAACCTGGACGCCCTGGCGAGCATTCGAGAGCCGGAGGACCTGTGCATGGACCTGATCGACTGCCCCGAGCTGGTGCACCTGGCGATGGCCGACGTGAGGGCGCTCTATGCTGAGATCTATGACGCACTGCGAGAGGCCGCCAACATGACCGAACGGGGAAGCATCGGGTGGATCTCGTTCTACTCCCCGCATCGCTTCGCCGTGATGCAGTGCGACTTCGCCATCATGGTATCGCCCGGGATGTTCAACGCATTCATCCTGCCCGCGCTCGAGGAGGAAGCCACTTTTCTCGACCACAGCATCTACCATTATGACGGAGAGGGGGCCCTCCGACATCTGGATGAGGTCCTTGCGATCGAGAATCTGGATGGGATTCAGTGGGTGCCCGGCGCAGGGAAGCCGGCGCAGACGGAATGGCCCGAGCTGCTGGCCAGGATCCAGGACGCGGGGAAGAGCCTTCACGTCAGCGGGTCGGTGGACCGGATCAAACACCTGCACGGCATCCTGAAGCCGGAAGGGGTGTACTACGAGACGACGGCGAAGAACGAGCGGGAGGCGGAAGAGATTGTGGGGTGGTTTGTTAGGAACACCTGAGAGCCGACAGGAGGCAAAGGGCAGAGGGCAGAAGGGGGAAGGCGGCAACGGGGGCGCGCGTGAGCGCGCCCCTGTTCATTTCGGCGATGCCTCTAGGCGAGGCTGAGCTCCGCGAGGTAGATGGCCGAGGGGGCCAGGCCAGAGCCGCTGCCCTCGTGGCTGGAGTAGAATGACAGCAGGCCCCGCGTGCCGTTGAGGGAGACGAACCCGGGGTAGGAGTTGTCACCTCCGCTGGGCAGCTCGGCGGCCGGGTGCAGGGCGTCGTCGATGAGCCAGTACAGGGCGGTGATGGGCCGGTCCGGATCGAGCGTGTTGCGACCGCCCACGAGTATGTGGTCACCCCACCTGGCGATCAGCGGACCGCCGACGTTGCGGTCCAGCTCCGTGCGAGTCCAGTCGTCATAGGGGGGCTTGGAGCGACAGATGCGCGCGGGAACCACGTCGTCCCCCCTCGCCAGGGCCAGGACCGCTCCGTCGTCCTCGAACAGGAAGGCGGTCTCATTCCCCTGGCTCTCCGTGAAGAGGGCACAGTAGCTCCAGACGAGGCCGTCATCGCTTTCGAGCATTGCTCCCTGCAGCCAGGTGCGATCGGACTCGTCCGGCACTCCCGAGATGAACGCATTGCGCCGGCGGCCACACAGGTAGGCCCTGTCGCCGGATGCCGCAGCGCGCCAGACATAGTGCCCGTACGTTCCCTCGAGCAGACGGGGGCCCTCCCAGTTCTTGCCGTCCTCGGACCAGGCCCCATAGCCCAGGTGGTCGTTGGGACTTCGCGGCGCGCCTTCATGCGGGGCGAGCCAGGTTCCGGAATAGACGAAGAGCCGGTCCTTGAAGATCAGGAAGTGGGGATCGCGCGTGTCGCGATGGGGAACGTTGAAGGTCGTGACCTGGGTCCATTCACGCGTGTCCTCGCTCGACAGGACGATGATCCGGGCGGTGTTGTACACGCTGTGCCCGTCCGGGCAGCTCCGGAAGGTCAGGTAGAAGCATTCCTTGAAGCGGCACAGGTCCGTAAAGGCGTTGTGGTTTCCGTCGTTGTAGACCTGGCGCACGGAGTCGACGCGGAGGTCGGGAAGGCTTGCCATAGGGTACCCTTCTCCTTGCAGCCTCTTGTGGGGACACGCGGGCGGCGGTTCAGAAACCATTTCCGTAGACTCGACTTTGACAATATAGTATGGCATCCGGAGGCAAGCACTACCGTTTTGGGTCTGACCGTTCGGGAATGGGGGAGGAGGATCGTGCAAATGAAACTGACCTTTCTGGGCACGTGTTCGGGCACCGAGCCGATGCCCGATCGCAAGCACACGTCGTTCGCCGTCGAGCACGCCGGAGCGGTGTACGTGTTCGACGCCGGGGAGGGATGCTCCTATACGGCCCACCTGGAAGGGATCGATCTGCTGAAGGTTCGGGCCATCTTCATCTCGCACACGCACATGGACCATGTGGGCGGGCTGGCGAACCTGCTGTGGACGATGCGGAAACTCGACGGCCTGGAAAAGGATGAATCGCGCAAGCTTTCTAGCAGGCGGATCGACGTCTTCATTCCCAACCTGTCCGTGTGGGAGGGAATCCTCCAGGTACTGGAGGGCACCGAGGGGGCGTTCAAGATCGACTTCGAGCTGGTGGCCCAGAGGTTCAGCGACGGTCTCGTGTTCGACAACGAGGGTATACGTGTAACGGCGGGGCATAACCGCCATCTGGGTCAGCCCGAGCCGGGTGAGGACTGGCAGTGCTTTTCGTTCCTGATCGAGGCCGACGGTAAGCGCGTGGTCTACTCAGGAGACGTGAAGGACGTTCGCGAACTGGAGCCCTTACTGGACGGGTGCGACCTGCTCCTGATGGAGACGGGCCACCACAAGGTCGCGGAGGCTTGCACCTATCTACGGGACTGCGGAAGGCCTATCGGACGGCTGGGTTTCGTCCACCACGGCAGAGACATCCTTGGCGACGCCAAGGGCAATCTGCAGATAGCGCGAGAGATCATCGGAGACCGTGTCTTCATAGCAGACGATGGGATGTCGCTTGAGCTGTGAGCTCTTCGCCAGTCAAAGGATTCTGCAATGGCGAAGCCAGACTACGATTCGCTGAGAGACAACGTGCCCTACCGATGGCATGTGACCTGCCCGTACTACGTGTTCTACGGGCTGACGGACATTCCTATCGAAGAGGTCAATCTCAAGCCAGAGGCCATGATCGAGCTGATCCGGAAGGGGCGGCCGCTCTACCGGGAGATGTGGGGCGAGGAGCTTCCCATGCCGGGCGTGTCAACCCCTGCGATCTCATACGGACACCTGAACTGCCTGGGTGCGGAGCTGATCTTCCCCGAGGGGGGCGAGGTGAGCTTCAAGGTGCCGTGCGATTCGCTGGACGAGGCGATCGAGCTGCTCAGGAAGCCGGTCGATTGGGCTACCGCCGGCATGATGCCCTTCTACCTGGACTACCAGCGCCAGCTGCGAGAGGCCTTCCCGGGGGAGAACGTGGGTCTCAGCTTCTCGGTTCAGGGGCCGATGACGACGGCCTACGGGCTGAGGGGAATGGAATTCTTCACAGACCCATACGATGATCCCGAACGCACAAAGGAGTTCCTCGACCTGTGCGTGGACAGCATCCACCAGTACAAGTACTTCCTGGCCGATCTCAACGGACAGCCCCACATCAGCCCGCGCAGCAACAAGCTCTACGATGACGTGGGCAGCATGTTCTCCGTGCCGATGTGGCCCGAGTTCGTGCTGCCGTTCTATGAACGCTACTTCGGGGGGCTTACGACGGGCTCTCGCGGTGCGCACATCGAGGACCTCCGGCCGGAGCAGCTTCACTTCCTGGAGGACATGGGGCTGTCGGACTTCGATCCTGGGATCTCGCACAAGATCAACCCGCCGATCATCCGCGACCGGTGCCGCGTCCCGTTCGGCTGGCGGATGGGCAGTTTCCACTACAACGGACTGATGGTCGACGAGGTGGAGGAGTGGGTCTACCAGGCGGTTGCGGACGGCGCCAGCTACGTGTTCTCCCAGGTGGCGGAGGAGATGGTCAGGAGCAATTCGGTGGAGAAGCTCCACGCCTTTACCCGCGCGGCCAAGGAGGTGGCGCGTCTGTTCGGGGAGGGGGCCACGCGCGAGGAGATCGGGGAGCGTGTGAGTCCCGGGGGGAAGGAGAAGTTCTGGACTCACTGGCCCGAATAGGCACTGGAATCGATTAGGGAAGGGCTGGACCACGAAGGGAGCGAAGGACAAGAAGAAGCGGCGAGTGAACCGGAGGGAGGAGATGGCCGACGACAGGCAGGCGCGGTTGGCGTTCATCGGGTGTGGAGGATTTGCCACGAACTCGATCTTTCCGCAGGTCCCAAGGGTGCCGGAGATCGATCTGGTGGCGGTGTGCGATATCGTGAAAGAGAAGGCGGAGCGCAACGCCAGGAACTACGGTGCGCGGCGGGTGTACACGGACATGGAAGCGATGCTGGGAGAGGAAGAGCTCGACGGGGTGTTTGTGATCGGGCCGGCCCCGCAGCAGTATGAGCTTGCGCCGAAGGTCCTTGAACGTAAGATTCCCGTTTACGTGGAGAAGCCGTCGGCCAACACGTCCACAGAGGCGAGGGAGCTCGCCGAGTTGGCGGAAGCCAAGGACACGTGGGGCCAGGTGGGCTTCATGAAGCGGTTCGCGGATGTGTATACCATGGCGCAGGAGATCATCCAGCGGCCCGAGTTCGGTCCGGTCCACGTCGTGAAGTGCAAGTTCGGCCAGGGCCCTTACCCTCAGCTCTGGGGGATCGATTCGGCCAAGCGGGCCATGCTGATCGGCCAGCTGGTCCACGTGTTCGACCTGATCCGATTCTTCGGTGGGGACGTGGTCAAGGTGCAGGCTATGTTCCACGGGGTGACCGACACGCAGTTCGCCTACCTGGTGAATATGGCCTTCGAGTCCGGCGCGGTGGGCCAGCTCGACGTGAACAGCCTGGAGGCGAAGGCGGCGTTCCGAGATATCAAGGAGGTGCTGGAGGTGATCGGGTTCGAGACGCACCTGACCTGCGAGGACAAGCTCGGACTGCGCTACCAGCCCAGGGAGGATTGGACGAAGGCAACGCCCCACACGGGACGCTACGAGCATGTCTGGCGCCCGAGCTGGACGGGCACGGCCAGGCCTCAGGCGACCTTCGGGTACATGGCCGAGGTCCAGCACTTCGCTCGGCGATGTCTCGGGCTCGTGGAGGGTGGCCCCGACCTCTGGGACGGCTACAAGGCGCTCAAGATCGGGGAAGCGGTCTACGAGAGCGCGCACGGGGGCGGGGAGGTCGAGATCGTGTACTGAGTGGCGTACAGCAGGTTCTTTGGTGTTGGGGGAAAATGCAAATTGAGGAATGTGGAAATGCAAAATGCAAATTGCCCGACCCCACCCAGAACCGGCGCTGTCTCAGACGCATCCAGGCCTGAATGCATTCTGTGACCTGTAGGCCCAAGGTACTGAAGCCGGCTTGAAGGGAGAGATCGGTGGATAGAGAGAGGGCGCGGCAACGGCTCGGTGGATGCTACGTGACGATCCCGACGATGTTCCGGGACGAGGACATGGAGCTGAATCTGGAGGCGATGCGTCGTCACGTCCGGTTCCTGTTGGAGGGCGGCATCACCGAGACAACCGGCGTGCTGCTGGCAGGCGGCGCGGCCGGGGATTTCTCGACGATGACGCTGGATGAGCGCGTGAGGGTGGCCGAGACCGTAGTGCACGAGGCGTCCGGTCGGATCCTCGTTGTGATGGGCGCGCAGACGACGAGCACGCGGGAGCTGGTGCAGCTGGCAAGGGCAGCCGAACGGGTCGGCGCCGAGTATATCCAGGTGTCTCCACCCTACTACTTCCAATCGACGGAGGATGACTTCTACGAATACGTACTCGCCGCCTCGGAGGCAGCCGATGTCGGGCTGGTGGTCTACAACACCTTCTGGACGAGTGCGGACATCTCGATGGGGATGGTCGACCGCCTCTGCGAGCTGGAGAACATGATCGGCCTGAAGTGGTCGACGCCCGGGCTGCTGGACTTCGAACGTGTTGTCGCCCACTTCTCGGATCGATTGTGCATCATCGACAACCAGCTCCGGTTCGTGACGAGTCACATCCTTGGGGCCACTGGGTTCGAGCTGCACATCTGCAACTTCTGGCCCCAATGGGGCGTGCGGCTTCTCGGGATGCTTGAAGAAGAGCGCTACGCTGAGGTCCAGAGAGAAATGATGGATGTGGTGGTGCCGTTCTATGACGTCTGGATGGAGATGGAGAAACACACAAGCGGCGATGGATACCTGGACAAGCTGTGTATGGAGCTGGTGGGACTGGGCTCGAGCCGGTGCAGACCCCCGACGAGGGACCTGAGGGATCAGTTCAGGGACCGGACGCGGGAGATGCTGGTACAGATCGGGGTGCCGGGTATCGGGTGAGATCCGATGGCCGATCCGCTTCGCCTTGTCCCACAGAGGCAGACTACGAAAGACGCGAAAAGTGACACATGCGGATCTGGACGCCGAACTCACGCTCTGCTGCCGTGGCGATGGCTCGCCAAGCCCAACAGGCCGCTGGAACCCAGGATTGGGAGGTAGGAATGGTACCCGAGAAAGTCGTTGAGGTGTGGCACCACGAGAAGGTGGAACTGTGCGGGCCCGAGCTCGATCACCCTATGGCAAGCGGTGGGTCGACCGTTCGGCTGGCTGACGGCCGAGTGCTTCTCACCTATGCGGGCCCCGCGAACCCGCACGGACAGCCTCTCGGCACGAACCGGGTCTACATGCGGACATCTGGCGATGGCGGCCGAACCTGGTCGGCGGAACAGGAGATCATCCACCACCCAGAGTGCAACGCCGGTGGCGCCACGATACTCCGCGACCGGGACGGCACGCTCTGGGCCGCCTACCTGGGGTTCTATGCGTCGGTCTGGGACAAGGACATCAATGAACCCGACATGGAGAAGACGCGGAGCGACCTGTGGATCGCTCGCAGTGTCGACGAAGGCGAGACGTGGATCGACAACAAGATGGTGTTCCGAGGGTACACCGGCGCGACCAACGACTTCAAACAGGCCGCGTCGGGCCACCTGATCGCTCCCTTCAGCTACGTGGTGCCCAAGCCGGGTCGGCTGGTTAGCGCGTGCGTGGTGTCCGCTGACGGCGGCGCAACCTGGACGCTTGGTGACGCGATCG
>JASLMQ010000821.1 GCA_030746455.1 Candidatus Latescibacterota bacterium | reverse complement strand
GACACGACCTGCTCTCGGGGAAACTGGGCACAATGCCCGTGACTTCCTTCCACTCGGGATCGATCTTCGGGGACGCGTCGTAGTGATTTGTGCCCGCTGTGTGCGAGTCGAAGGCGAGCTGGACGCTGAGACTGGCGGGCTCGTGGCTCCTGGCCCAAACCGAGACGTGGTAAGTCGCCTTCGGGCTCACCGGGAATTCCGGGGAGACCACGGAGCAATCCGCGCCTCTCGGGAGCTCCACGAGGAACGCACGCTCACCTCCGTGCGCATCTCTCGTCGGCCTCCACTCGACCGAGTCTGCTTCCTCCCCCACAACAGACCAGCCCGCGGGCGCCAGGCCATCCGCCGCCATCTCCTCGAATCCGCCATTTGGGACGAGGTTTTCTTCAGCCATCCCCATGCTCCTCAGTGTCGTATCCCCTCATAGTCGGCCGGAGCACCAAGCGCCAAGCCTACTCGGACTCCCCGTCTGATCTCTATCCGGCCTGGGATGATGCGCTTCTCGACTCGAGATCACGCCTTCCCCACGGACCCGAAGACCTCCATGTGATGGGCAACCACCTCGACGATGGCCTTCTGTGCGACCTCCTGGATCTCGCTGTACGAAGATCCCTCGCTATCCACCGTTCCATCGCTCATACCGGCGTGGATGGCGGCGGTGGATGCCAGGGACATCGCCGTGTAGATGTTCACCTTGGAGATCCCGCGCTGAATCGCCGCTCGGAAGTCGTCGTCGGATATTCCCGATCCACCGTGCAGAACCAGCGGCACGGCCACCTGCTCTCGAATGCCAGCCAGGAGGTCCAGATCCAGCTCAGGCTTCCCTCTGTAGACCCCGTGGGCCGAGCCAACGGCCACGGCCAGGGCGTCCACGCCGGTTTCGGCAACGAATCGCTCCGCGTCCTCGGGTTTGGTGAACGCGGCCTTGCGGGACGCCTCGTCAGCATAGTCGACCCCCTGCCCCACGTGCCCCAGCTCCGCCTCGACCCCCATGCCCACTGCGTGCGCCGCCTCCACGACCCGTCTGGTCAGCGAGGCGTTCTCTTCATACGGCCGTGACGAGGCATCAAGCATCACGTCGGTGAACCCGCACCGGATGCAGGCGATCACCTCCGCGAACTCCGCTCCGTGGTCGAGGTGAAGGGCCACAGGGACCGGTGTCCCGGCGGCAAGCTCCCGAATCATCGCCGCCATAGCCGGTCGCGGAGGGGAAAGAATCGGCGCCATAATCACAGGTGACCGATGCATCGTGGCCGCATCGAGGATCGCCACGACCCCCTCTACAGTATGCACATTGAACAGCCCGACCGCATAGCCTTCCGTCCCGGCGCGTTGGAGCATGGGAACCATCGACTCTAAGGGCATAGCATCTCCTGTCTTCCACCTTCCGGGGACCGTACGGCCAGGCCTTCCTCCACCCAGATATGCCTTCTTTTCGTGTCTTTCGTGGTGACGGGGTTCTGACGTGTCGACGCTAATCCTCCTCCGCCGGCCACCACCTTTCGGTGATGATCTTCTCCTCCGTGTAGAACTTCACCACCGCCTTGCCCTGCGCCTTGATCTCGGCATGTTGCGAGTCCTTCATGCCGCCGAACGGCAGGTAGGCCACGGGGGCCGGTATGCCCACGTTGATGCCGATCATCCCACACTGACAGTTGACCTTGAACTCCCTGGCGGCGTAGCCGTCCTGCGTGTAGATCGATCCGCCGTTGCCATAGCGATGGTCGTTGACGATCCCGATCGCCTCGTCGAGGTCCTTCGCCTTGAGAATCACCACAACAGGACCGAAAATCTCCGTCCTGTGGATCTCCATTCCCGGTTCGACATCCGTGAACACCGTCGGCCCCAGGAAGTAGCCGTCCTCGCAGCCCTCTACCTGGATGCCCCGGCCATCCAGGTCCAGCGTCGCCCCCTCCTTGACCCCCGTTTCGATCAGGCCGTGGATCCGGTCGAGCGACGCCCGACTGATCACCGGCCCCATCACCATCTCTTCGTCGGCAACAGCGGGGTCGAGTGGGTCGGTCACAATGATCTTCTTCGAATCCTCGATGAACTGATCGCATAGCCGTCCGTACATCTCATCACCGACCCCCACGATCGCAGACGAAGCCATGCAGCGCTGGCCGGCGCAGCCGTAGCACGAGGTCGTCATATTGCGGATCACGTGACGCAGATTGGCGTCCGGCATCGCCACCAGGTGGTTTTTGGCACTCCCCATCGCCTGACACCTCTTGCCGAGCTCCGCGCATCGTACGCGCACGCTCTGCACGGTCTCGCTCTGGCCGACGATCGAGATCCCTGCCACCTTCGGGTGTTCGACCAGCGCCTGTCCCGCCTCCTTGGCACCGTTGACCAGGTTGACCACTCCGGGCGGAAAGCCAGCCTCGTCGATCCACTCGAAGACCAGCTGCATCGTCATCGGCACCAGCTCACTGGCTTTCACCACGTAGGTGTTCCCGCAGGCCAGGGCGTAAGGCATGAACCAGAATGGGACCATGGCGGGGAAGTTGAACGGCGCGATCATGCCGAACACGCCAACCGGCAGATACAGGACCTCGCCGTCGATCCCGTGCGAGGAGCCGATCACCTTGTCCCCCTGGCTCATCACCGGCATGCCGGTTGCCACCTCGGTGTTCTCGACGAGGCGCTTGACCTCCGCACGGGCGTCGGGCAGCGACTTGCCCTGCTCAAGCACGAGCACACGTGAAATCTCTTCTTCCCGGTCGCGCAGAATCGCCGCCAGGTCCAGCAGCGGGACGCAACGACGATACACCGGAGTGTTGGACCACTCCACGTAGGCTTCGGCCGCGGCGTCGGCCGCCTCGCTCACCGCCCCAGGGGTCGACAGGGGGCACTCTGCGATCACCCCACCGGTCGTGGGGTTGTGCACGTCGAGCCATCCCGACACATCGGGCTCGACCCACTTCCCGTACACGTAGTTCTTGAGTCTCGGTACCGTCGCCATCGGGTATGTCCTTTCCTGCTTGAGGTGTCGCTCTACCAGTACGCCCGGCGTCTTGCTCAGGAACGCCAATCCCCTACATCGATCGCATAGAGAAACCGGTTCTCTTCCGGCAGAAAGGATCGTCGCCGCATCCCCACTTTTCCCAGCACGTGTATGGAGGCCTCGCTCTCCGGCCGAACCGTCGACAGGATCCGGCTCACCTTCAGGCTGTCGAAACCGAAGGCCAACGACTCGCGAGCGAACTCCGTGGCCAGTCCCATGCCCCAGTACGGTCGCTTCAGCACGTAAACCAGCTCCGGGCCCTCGGCCTCGGTCTCCGGGTAGTAGCCCAGTCCCCCGTGGCCGGCTATCTCCGACGTTTCCTTTAGGACCATCAGCCCGGGCATGAATCCATGCGCTTCTCCGTGCTCGATCCATTCCGCCAGCTTGTCCCCCACCTCGCTCCGCATGAGGGGCCGACACGCATCGAAGTATCGCGTCGCTTCGGGATCCGAAAGGACACCGTGGAGCGCATTGAGATCGCCGGCATCCATCGTGCGCAGAATCAGGCGCTCGGTCTCGAATACGGGGGTTGCGCCCATGCCTATGAGATACCGAAGCCGTTCCGGATTCGGTCGTACGTCAGGGAATCCGATTCCGACACCAGGTGTGTGACAATCTCAACTGGTTCGACCTCGATACCGATCCCGGGGGTATCGGACAGCTCGAGATGGTGCTCGCCGACGGCGATGCCCGACCCGATCCATCCGGCCAGCATGCCCAGTGAGCAAAGCTCCGTGGTCAGGATGTTGGTGTGGCAGCAGAAGGTGTGGGCGCAGATGGCGCACCCGATCTGGTTCTCGAGCATGGAGCCCATCTGGCACGGCACGCCGTGACGCTCCGCCAGGTCGGCAATCCGGAGCGTCTCGACCAGTCCGCCCGTCTTCATCAGCTTGAGGTTGAGGTAGTCGACCGCACCCCATTCCAGAAGGAGTCGCGCATCGTGGATGTCGTGCACCGACTCGTCGGCCATCAGGGGGAGGTCGCATCCCGCCTTGACCTCCCGAAATCCAGCCTTGTCCCCGGCCAGAATCGGCTGTTCGAGCCAGGCAAGACACCCCTCGATCTCTCTGGCGATCCGGAGGGTCCGCTCCGGCGTGACGAATCCCTGGTTGGCGTCTGCGACGAGCCGCACCGGCTGATCTGCGCCCTCAACGATCTGGTGGCCGCCGCGTATCACCTGGACATCACGCTCGTACCCCCCCAACCCTCCCACATCCCTCGTTCCGACCTTGAGTTTGATCGTCTCGGCACCCGAGCCGGCTGCCCGCTCTACGCGCTCCAGTGTCTCTTCGACGCCGTAGATCCCGATCACGTCGGCCACCGGAACGGTCGTCCCGGTGCCGCCGAACAACTCGTAGACCGGCGCTCCGACCTGTTTTCC
>JASLMQ010000820.1 GCA_030746455.1 Candidatus Latescibacterota bacterium | reverse complement strand
TGATGACCAGACCCATATCCTGCGCGCACACGACCCTCCTGACAACCACCTCTCCGCTATCCCGATCGACCTCCACCTCCGCGATCGTGGCCACATCCGTGCCTACGTCCGTTCCACAGGCGATGCCGCGTCCCCGGCCCTTTCCCGGCTTCTTCTGGGACCATCCGCACTTCTCCGCCGCAACCACCAGCGCCCCGCGCATCCTCTCGTTCCTGAGGTGCTCGAGTCGGTACTCGAGCGCATCGGCACCGGCCACAGAGGCCATGGCCTCGATGTGCGACTCCCGCGCGAAGGTGTTCGTGTTGTTGGCCGGCGCGCGCCACGCCCCGGTGCCGAACGGATGGACCCGGGCCCCACCCCGTTCGGAGCCAACGGACACCGTGGCGTAGTGTGGGATGTCATAGAAATGGTCCGAACCCCGGCTGCCTGCGAAGTAGACCTGGTAGTCCCAGAAGGCGATCCGCTTGCGCTCGCCGATCCCAGAGCGGACCTTGACGACCGCCGCAGGACGGAACGTGTCGAAGAAGAACTCCTCCTCACGGGTCCACGCCACCTGGACCGGCGCCCCGGTCAGCCTGGCCAGGCGTGCTGCCTCGAGGGCCTGCCGACTTGGGGACTTGCCTCCGAACCCCCCGCCGACGAACGGCGTGATGACCCTCACCTGCGCTTTACCGACATTGAGGAGGTCGGCCACCTGGTCCCGAACGCCGAAGGGCGTCTGCGTCGACGCCCATACGGTCACCTTCTCACCGTCCACCCGGGCCACGGCAGCGTGGGGCTCGATGGGGGCGTGGGCAACGTAGCCGTCCAGGTAGGTGCTCTCGACGACCTCAAATGCCTTGCTCTCGCCGGTCTTCACATCTCCCCGCTTCGAGACCACGCGTCTCTGGGAGGGGGCTTCCAGCAGGTAGTCGAAAATGCTCCTTTCGTTCAGATCGGAGTCGGGCGTGTCGTACCGCGCCTTCACCGCAGCAAGCGCGCGCTCGGCCCCGTCCGGTTGTTTGTGGAGGACCGCCACGAAATCCCCGTCCTCCACAACCCGGACGTTTGGAACCGCCTTGGCTGCAGAGGTGTCCATGCTCTGAAGCTTCGCATCGTGGGCGGCCTGAGGATTCTGGCGTAGAGCATGCCAGGCAGCTGGATGTCCGCCGCGTATTCGGCCTCTCCGGTCAGCTTCACCCGGGCGTCCCGCCGGGTGATCGCCTTGCCGGCGGCTCTGTATAGAGACGGATCTTTCGGGACCGCCTTGCCCTCCAGGTGCCGTTCGATTCGTTTGCCCTTCGTCAGCTCCGCGTAGGTGACCCGGGCATCCGTGTCCGTGGGGCAGAAAACGACCCCGTTCTCCACTGTCAGCTGCTCCAGCGGAATACCGAGACGATCTGAGGCCAGCTCCAGAAGGACCTGCCGGGCCTCGGCGCCCGCCGCGTGCAGGGCGGGACCGAATCGACGGGTGGTCAACGAGCCCCAGGTTCCCCTGTCCCACGGGCAGAGATCCGTGTCCCCCATCACCATGTCGACCGAGTCGAGCGACACGTCGAGCTCATCGGCAATCATCTGGGCCAGCGAGGTAACGATGCCCTGCCCCATCTCGATCTTGCCCGTGAAGCATGTCACCCGTCCGTCCTCGCCCACCTTCAGGAAGGCGTTGAAATCCGTCGGGAGCGGTTGAGCCCCAAGGGGCAGGTCGACCAGAGCGAAGAAGACGAACACCCCGCCCGACAGTTTGAGGAAGTCACGCCGATTCAGGTCCAGATCGAGGCCTTCCTCGTACCGGGCGTCTCGTGAGAATGGGTGCTTCGACATCGTGCTCACCCCCTTTCCATTTCGGCGGCGGCGAATTGGATCGCCTCGATGATGCGCTTGTGCGCACCGCAGCGACAGAGGTTGCCGTCCATAGCCTCGACGATGTCCGAGGTTGAAGGCCGGGGATTGCCCTGCAGCAGGGCGTACGCACTGAGGATCATTCCCGGTGTGCAGTATCCACATTGCAGTGCGTCGCGGTCCATGAAGGCCTCCTGCAGGGGATGAAGCTCTCCGTCCTTCGCCAGACCCTCGATTGTCGTGACGTCCCTACCCCGGACCTCCTTCACGGGCACCTGACATGATCGCTCCGCCTCCCCGTCGACGAGAACCGTGCATGCGCCGCAATGGCTCTCTCCGCACCCGTACTTGGTGCCCGTCAAGCCCAGATCGCTACGCAACACCCAGAGGAGCATACGATCGGCGTCCACAGTGAGCTTCCGCGGAGCCCCGTTCAACGTGAACTGAATCGTTTCCCGCATTCGGACCTCCCTTCTCTCCTAATCAGTTGCTATCCTCGGTTCGGCGTCTTCTCTGCTCGATCTGGTATTTTCCCGGGACCTCACCCTTCGCGACTGACTTCCGAATCCCCCTCCAGCAGAACCACGTCTTCCGGAGCAAAGCTCAGGTGTGTGTCGGTCCCCTCGGCAAGCACGGAAAGCTGTCTCGGGTTGAACACGTTGACCCTCACGGTTCCCTGCCCCTCGATTCCCACCTCATACTGAACCTGAGAGCCCAGGTAGATGGATGCCTGCACCGTCCCTCTCAGTCCAGCTTCCCGGTCCACCGGTATCTCTGTCGACAACCGGAGGGATTCCGGCCGAAGGCAGACCACGATCGGTGTGCCGGGCCGCGGCACAGACTCGAAGAAAGGCTGCCAGCTCACCTCGAAGGAACTCCCCCCCGCCACATCAACGCCAAGGGCCTCCCCCGTCGCTTCGCCCGCCGTCGCAGCCAGGAGATTGGATGTGCCCACGAAGTCGGCGACGGACCGTTCGCGGGGGCCCTCGTAGACCTCCCTGGGCGAGCCTTCCTGAATCACCTCTCCCCGAGAGAAGACGGCCACCCGCGTGGACAGGGCCAGCGCCTCCTCCTGATCGTGGGTTACGTAGACGGTGGTGATCCCCAGCTCACGCTGTAGCCGTACCAGCTCATTTCGCATCTGGACCCTCAGCTTGGCATCCAGGCTGCTGAGTGGCTCATCGAGAAGCAGCCCTCGCGGCTCCACGACCAGCGTTCGAGCCAGGGCGACGCGCTGCTGCTGCCCCCCGGAGAGCTGCGAGGGACGCCTGTCCTCCATGCCGCCCAGCTCGACCATTTCCAGCGCCGCGATCGCCCGCTCGCGGATCTCCCCCTTCGGAAGCCGACGCTCGCGTAGACCGAAGGCCACGTTGTCGAAAGCGGACATATGGGGCCAGAGCGCGAAGTTCTGGAACACCATCCCAACCTGCCTTCGCCAGGGAGGCAGATCGTTCACACGTTGGTCGTCGAAGAAGATGTCGCCCGCGTCCGGCCGCGTGAATCCCGCGATCATCCTGAGTAGCGTGGTCTTGCCGCACCCGCTGGGGCCGAGAAAGGTGAAGAAGTCGCCCTTGCCGATGTGCAGGCTGACGTCTCGCACCGCGGTCAGGTCGCCGAACCGTTTGGTCAGATGATCGATCCGGATCTCGGCGGCCTTCTGCGCCAGCTCTCCCCTTGCGCCCATGTCGGCACCCATTCCGGCGAC
>JASLMQ010000819.1 GCA_030746455.1 Candidatus Latescibacterota bacterium | reverse complement strand
GTCCCGCAGCACGGTCTGCACCACCTCGACGCCCGCAGGTCCTCCGCCGCCCACACCCGTGCCCGTCAGCCCGTCGTCGGTGCCTACGGCTACCAGGATCTGCCCGAGCTGGCCGCGCCAGTCCTTCGGCGTTCGTTCTGTGATCGGATGCGTCGCTCGTACGTCGACGATTCTCATGCTCTGCCTCCTCTGCTGGTTCTCCTCGATCCCCCAAGCCTGTCGCTAGGCGGCCTATCATAGGGTGGGCGACCCCGTCTGTCAAGGTTGCTGGCATTACCTCCTTGCCTGTGTTGTCCAGGCGCAGTATCTTAAGGCTTCAATCCAAACACGAGCGCAGTTCAACCCGATGAACGGAGTGAGGAAATGACACGAGGTACTGTTGCAGGTGCATTTTCAGCCATGCTTGGGATGGCGGCAATGTGTCTCGCCATACTGTCATCCGCGGAGGCCGGTGAGACTGTCGGGTGGCGGACGGACGGCACTGGGGTCTATGCGGATTGTCAGCCCCCCAGCAAGACCGGGCCTGAGGTGAATGTGGCCTGGAAGACCCCGTTGCCCGACTGGAGCAACTGCACGCCGATACAGGTCGGGGATCGGATTTACATCACGGCCGAACCCTATGATGTGCTTTGCATCGATGCCAACGGGGCGGGCATTCTCTGGCAGAAGTCCAACGGCTTTGAAGATCTCGAGAGTCCCAGCCCTGAGATGGGGCGCAAGATTCAGGAGGAGGTCGAGCAGGAAGAGGCGCTCATCAAGGAGCGGAAGCGCATTCGGAAGGAGCAGAAGAAGCTGGAGCGGGAATCGAAGGCGGACACCGCGAATGCCGAGCTCAAGAAGCAGATCAAGGCGAAGGGCAAGGAGCTGGGTGACATCGACAAGAAGCGAGACGCTCTGCTGTTGGCAGGCAAGGTCCGCAAGTGGCCGACCCACAGATCGAACGGTTACTCGACCCGAACGCTCACGTCGGATGGCACGCATGTCTTTGGGGCCTTCGGCAACGGTATGGTCGTCTGCTACGACCTCGACGGGAACCTGAAGTGGCACGTTCAGCACAAGCCGATCTTCCACAGCTGGGGCGGGAGCACCTCGCCAACGCTCGTTGAGGACCGGCTCATCGTCCATTCCGACGACCACTACTTCGCCCATCGGGCTTCCGACGGCAAGGAACTGTGGCGACACGAGGCTCCGCGTGCGTACGGTACGCCTGTCGTGGCCCTCGTTGGTGAAACAGCAGTCCTGGTCACGCCGCAAGGCGTCTTGCTCGACGTACAGAACGGTGAGCAGCTGGGCGAGCCCATCTTCAAGCCCCTGCCCTATAACGCCCCCCTGGTGAAGGATGGCGTGGTCTACGCGGTGGGACGCAAGGACAGTGTTTGCATTGCGATCCAGCTGCCGGAGTCGGCCGAATCGCTTGAGCAAGGGGGCGCGAAGGTCCTGTGGTCGAAGGCGGTCAAGAAGGACCGCTACTACGGCTCTCCGGTGATCGACGGTGAGGGTCTGCTCTACGCGATCACCCGGAACCACGTGCTTACCGTGCTCGACACAAAGACGGGTGATACCGTCTACGAAGAAAAGGTTCCCGCCATCAAGGGCCAGAGCTACATGAGTCCGACGCTTGCGGGGGGGAACGTCTACCTGAACGGTGAGAAGGGATCGCTGGTGGTGTTGAAGGCAGGGAAG
>JASLMQ010000818.1 GCA_030746455.1 Candidatus Latescibacterota bacterium | reverse complement strand
TACTTGTCGATCCCCGCGGAGAGGATGAACCCGCCGTGCTGCTCGTAGTAGGAGGGCAGGTCGGTTCCGCCGCCGCCGAGGGGGATCCTCAGCGGTGCTCGCGTCGTGATCACAGCGGGCCGGGGGAGTGGACGATCGGTCGCACGATGAGCTCCGGCCCAACTCGACCGAGGAGCGTGGTCAGAGGAACTCGAAAGGTAGCCGTCCCCCCCAGGAGTGTCCACCGAATCACGGCTGTGACCCGGCCCGTTGGATGACGCCAGCGGCCTTCATACGGCTCTGGCTGTGGGCGTAGAAGTCGGCCAGGTTCGGTTGCTGACGGACCCAATCGACGTAGTCGCGCAGGAAGACCTCCGGCCCCGTCTGCGGGCGCCACCCGAGCTCACCGATCGCCTCCCAGGAGGAAACGGTGTGGCGGGTGTCGCCGAGCCGGTACTCACCGGGCAGCTCCGCTTCGGTCCGGGTCTTGTCGCAGATCCGCGCCAACATGTCGGCCACCTCCCTGACTGTCGTGCTGCCCTGGCCGGCGACGTTGAAGCAGCGGAAGTCGGCGCGGTCGTCCTCGAGAGCCAGGACGTTGGCGCGAGCCACATCCGCCACGTGGACATAGTCCCGCCGCTGCTGACCGTCCTCGTAGATCACGGGGGGCTGGTCGTGGAGCAGGCGCAGGGTGAAGATGCGGGCCACACCGCTGTAGGCGTTGTAGAAGGAATTCCGCGTCCCCTGCACGATGGAGTAGCGCATGTTGGCTACCGGGATGCCGTACCGGCGGCCGAGTCTCAGCGCCGTAGCCTCCAGGTCCTGCTTGGAGATCCCGTAGGCGGTATGGGGGTGCAGCTCGTCACGCTCGGTAAGGGGCAGTGGCTCGGTCTGCGCCCCACACTCCGGGCAACAGACCTCCCAGCGCCCGGCCGCCAGCTGCTCCTGGGACCGCGGGTCGGGGTAGACGACCTCACAGGCCCCACACTCGTACCGGCCCTCGCCGTAGACCGACTGGGACGAGGCCAGGACGATCTTGCGCACCGGCAGGCCGGCTTCGACGATGAGCTCGAAGAGCAACGCCGTGCCTACCGTGTTGACGGCGAAATAGGTGCTGAAGTCGGGCATGTAGTCCTGGTAGGCGGCCAGGTGCACGACGCCGTCGATGCCGTCGAGGGCGCGGCGCATCGCGTCTGCGTCCCGCACGTCGCCGACCATCCGTTCCACCGCAGGCGGCAGATAGTCGGGCCATCCACGTGGGTGAACGCGTTCCTGGAGGGCGTCGAGGACACGCACCTGGTAGCCGCGTCGGAGCAGCTCGTCCACCGTGTGGGAGCCGATGAAGCCGGCGCCGCCGGTGACCAGAATCCGATTCATGGAGCAGGGCTCGCGCTTGATCGAGACAGAGGAGAGGGGCATGCAAAGGTAGCCTCGGCGCCGATTCCGAGCAACTGGGAGCGATGGGACTCCCGTGTGATGAATGTAGTTAGATGGAAGATCTATATGGTTGATGTTCAACGAGTTATAGGTGACAGGACCTCTCGATCTATGGACTCTCCTGGACCTCTGCCAGGGCCGTGAGGGTAGCTTCGGAGATCGGTGTGCGAAGGGGGGCTCACACCCTTGATCCACGGCACGCCATGAACCTGTACAAATGAGCATGAAAGAGCCTCCAATTCCCTTGACTTGTACACGGGCGCAGGTTACTTTGCCGGCCCCTCCAGAGCCCGAGTTGCCCCAATCCTCCCTTCCCGTCACCGCCATTCCCGCCACCAGCAACCGTCAGCCATCCGACGCTGAATGGACAAGTGGGATCGTATTCTCCGCGCGGACAACGTCCTCGTGGGATTGAGCTCGAAGCGCAAGTTCGACGCCCTGCGTGAGCTGACCGCGGTGTTCG
>JASLMQ010000817.1 GCA_030746455.1 Candidatus Latescibacterota bacterium | reverse complement strand
GGCCCTGCCGTGCCGACGCGAGTCCGGCCTCCCCGGCCCGACAGGACCCGCGATTCCCCTGCCCCAGCGCCTCCCCGCCTTCATCTCCCTCTGGTTTCCCAGCTCCCCTTCGAAGGGGGCCGGCAGCACATCCGGCCAGGGAGGGTACCCCGCCATGGAATGGGTCCTCTTGGGACTGGTCCTTGGCTCCGCCGTCTGTTCCGCAAGGATTCTGGCGGACTACATGGCGCGGGAGCGAGACCTCCGCGCCAGGCAAATCGAGTGCGAGGAAAGGGCGCAGGCCCTCAACCTCCAGGCGGAGGCGGAGGGTGCAGCGCTCTCGGAGGCCCGGGAGCAGGTCACCGGGCTTCGGAAGACCGTCGACGAGCTGCACGAGCGGGTCGCACGCCTAAGGCCGGAGCTTCAGGCGCAGCGCAATCTGAGTCGCCGGGTGGAACTCACCCTGAACCGTCACGAGCTGAGGAGCCGACGCAAGGTTCTCGTCGGCTGAACGTGCTTCCCTATCCGTATGAAGACGTGCCCCCACTGCTCCGAGAGCATCAAGGACGAGGCAACGGACTGCGCGGCCTGTGGCAGACCATTTGTCGACAGCTACACCCCGAGCCGCCTCGCAGGACCCGGCCTGAGTTCCGAGAAGATGGCCGAGATCCGGCGACTCCAGAGGATCGCCAGCGGCAGGCCCACTCGGGCGGATTCCGCGCGGAAGGCAAAGGGGATCCTCTATCTCGTTATCATCCTGGCCATCATCATCTGCGCCTGGACCTGGAAGCGCAGTCACCAGGCCAGGACGGGCGCCTCTCCGGTGGAATCCATCATTTCCTTCGAGGTCTTCAACGCGGCGTTCGGACCCAGAAGTCCGATGGATCCCGAACTCAAGAAGCGCGAGCTTGAAAGCTACCTGGGCAAGCGCGTCGTGTGGACCGGCAAAGCGGTCTATGTTAATCGGGAAGGCGAATCGACCGCATACATGAACGTGCGCCACCTGAACGAACAGCCCGCTGCAGGATGTGGTCGTCTATTTCGGTCAGGCCCGGCGGGACCAACTCCAGGGGGTCCGATCGGGAGAAACGGTCCGGTACGCAGGACGAATCCAGGCATACGACGAAAAGAACGGCTTCGTCGTCCTCAGGGACGGAGATCTGATCGAGAACGAGCCGCCGCCGGACAGCAGAACCCGGTGAAGAATCGCGTTCGGCCCGCCGATAGGATCAACGGTGAGTGAGGGCACTGTCTGCCTGAGAGAGCCAGCCTCGCCGATCGGCGCCGGTGGCGGGCACCTGCCCTTTGTAACCCCCCTACCACCAAGCAGGCCTCCACCGGCGCCCGTACCTCTCCACGCGACAAAGGCCCCCGCCGAACCTGCGTCTCGCTGCCCCAGGAAGGCAAGCGGGCCCGATTATTGTCTTGATTTGCCCCCCTGATTTTCGTAAATATAGCCTGATCGAGTTCACCCGTGAGGGGGGCCTCTATTCCCCGCTGTGGGGGGACCAAATCGCTTCCCTTCGCGAAGGGGTCTCAGTCGAGGAAAAATCTTGACTTTTCAAAGGTTAAGCTGTATCTTCTCGCTGGATTGTCAGGATTCTAGCGGCATTTCAACAGCAAAGCCACCGAGAGTATCTGGGTCTATCCTAATCCAAAGGAGGGGAGGATGCGATCTGTCCTGACTGTGGGTCTAGTGTTGAGCCTGGCCCTTGTCTTTGTCGGTTGTGCCCAGCCACCGGAAGAGGAGATCAACGCTGCGCAGGCCGCACTTGATGGTGCAAAGAAGGCCGAAGCCGACATCTATGCGCCTGAGGCCTACGCCGCGGCGAAGCAGGCCCTCGACGACTCACGCTCAAAGGTTGAACAGGAGGATTACGAGGGTGCCAAGGCTTCCGCGCTTCGCGCCAAGGAGCAGGCGGATCAGGCGAAGTCCCTTGCCGACGCAGCCAAGCCCAAGGTGAGGGATGAGGCCCAGGCGCTCATCGCGCGTCTGACGCCGGTCCTGAACGACGCCAAGACAGCCTCCGGAAACGCGCCACAGGGCAAGGGAGCCGACGAGGATCTCGACCAGTTGCGCGCCGACCTGGGCCAGGCCGAGGCATCGCTGAGCAGCGCCCAGAACAGCCTCGCCGCCGGTAAGTTCAAGGATGCACTGGACCAGGCGAAGTCGGCCGACGGAAAGCTCTCTCAGGTGCAGGCTTCGCTGCAGACGGCCTTGAAGAAGATCGCCGATTGGCAGGAAGAGAACAAACCCTGGTTCGAGCGAATGTAGATAAGGGCGTTTCGCGCTCCCTCCTGCAAGAAGCCACATCGTAGACGATTGGAAAACCGAGAAGACTTCGCGCTTCTCGGTTTTCCGGTTTATGGACCCTATGTTGAGACGCATCCTGCTCCTCTCCCTCTTGTCCGCCCACGGTCTGACGGCGCCCTGGCAGATCTCCGCGGAGCCTCCTGATCTGTCGAAGGAGATCGAGGGGCTGTCCCGGGAGCTGGAGCGAGAGGCGGGGGATACCCCCTACATCGTGATCGACAGGGTCTCGAACCGATTCCAGATCAGGCGCCGCGGAAACCTGATCCTCGAAGCGGTCTGCGCGACGGGAAGCGGCAGAATCCTCTACGGTCCCAAGGGAAAGCTGTGGTCCTTCGAGACCCCCAAACGGGTCTTCTCCATCCAGCGCAAGGTGATCGATCCGGTGTGGGCGAAGCCCGAGTGGGCGTTCGTTGAAACCGGTGAGAAGCATCCTGTTCTGCCCTGGGCATTCAGACGGCTGGACGTGACCACCCTGGGCGACTACGCCCTTGAACTGGGCGATGGGTTCGAGATCCACGGCACCCTCTACCCCAATCTGCTGGGACGCCATATCACCCACGGCTGCATCCGGCTGAATGACGAGGATCTCGAAGCCGCCTATTCTTCAACCGAAGAGGGCCTCCCGGTGTACGTCTACTGATGCCCGGCCCGATCCACAGGCGGATCGCTTCAATCGCGGTCTTCTTGGTCGGCGCCCTCGGCAACGGCCTCCCGGCGGACGCGCCCGCGACGCGGCAGGATTCGCGGGATTGGGACCTGACTCAGCAGAAGGCCGCGCTCGAGATGGAGCTGGCCCTAGCGAGGGCCAAGCTCGAGGTCTACTACGCGGTGATAGACCTCCCCGCACGCGAGATCCACCTGAAGTGCCGCGCCCGCCTGCTCAGGACCTGCCCGATCAAGGGATACGGGCATCCCTCGGGGGCCGATCGCGAAGCCCGGTTGCTGCAGCTGACCGACCTGATCGATCCCTTCACGCCCGAGCCCGGCAATCTGGGCCTCAGGCTGCGGGGACGCCGCCTTCCGCTGGACTTCTACGGGCGCCTGATCGAGGGACCGCGCCGCGCTTCGCGGCTCTACTTCTCCCCCACACTTCTGGTACAGTCCAGCCACCTGCCCGCCCCCGTCTCGATGCACCACATCCTCCTGGATGGAAACGACATCAAGGCGCTGGGCTCCGCCCTCGGGCCAGGAAGCCCGGCCATCTGGATACCAGATTCAGGCGGCCAAAGCGGGAGCGCTCCTTGACCCGGTCCTTCCTCATCTGGACTATGGGCCTCTACATGGCCCTCATCCCCAAGCAGGCTGAGGCAGAAGAGACCCGATATGCAGGGGATCCCTTGCTCGCTGGTGCCGGTGCCCGGTCGCTGGGCATGGGGGGGGCGTTCGTCGCACTCGCCGACGACGCAACGGCTGCCTACTGGAACCCGGCGGGTCTGGCTGGGCAAACCCTGACCGAGGTCCAGGTTCAGCATGCAGAGCAGTTCGGTGGGACGGTCAACCAGGATGCATTCGCCCTTGCGAGGCCCACGACCGTCGGCGGGTTCGGCGCGTCGATCCTGAGGCTGGGCGTGGGCCGGATCACGCTGACCGATCTGGAGGATCCTACCCGTCCCCCGGGGCCCGACAACCGACCGGTGGTCTCCCGGGTCGCCGGTGCAGCGGACCACACGGTCTATCTGGCCTACGGCCGTCGCGCCACCCCAAGCCTGTCGGTGGGTGTGGCCCTCAAGATGGCCTGGCGGCGGTTGGGGGTCGGAAATGGCTCCGGCTTCGGCTTCGACCTGGGGCTGCTCTACGAATCCGGCACCGGCATCAGAGCCGGTCTGTCGGTCAGGAATGCGACTCGAACGCGGATCCATTTCGATTCGGGGGCCGAGGACCGTATATCTCCCAGCTTGCTGATCGGGCTGGCTTACAGCCGTCGGTTTCCTGCGCTTCGTGGGCGGGTGGTGTGGAGCTCGAGCGCCCATCTGGGTGAACAGAAGTCGGAGGTCGAAAGCGGTCAGGGTCTGTGTCTCGGGACGGAGTACCTCTACCGCGATGTCCTGGCATTCCGGATTGGCGTCCGGGACCGTCGCTTCACCGCCGGGACGGGCGTGCACCTCTTCGACCGCCTGGCCTTCGACCTCGCGTACCTGGACCACGGTGAGCTCGACAACACCTACCGGATCTCGGCATCCCTGTTCTTCTGACTCTGGGACGAGGCACGTGACCGAAGACCTCTTGAGAACACCCGAAGGATTCAGATCGGGCTACATCGTCGTTGCCGGCAGGCCCAATGTCGGGAAGTCGACCCTCTTCAACGCCCTTGTGGGCGAGCGGCTGGCCATCATCACTTCCAAGCCGCAGACCACGAGGAACAACATCCTCGGCATCCTGACCACCGGGTCCGTACAGATGCTCTTTCTGGACACGCCCGGGCTTCTGGATCCACAATACAGGCTGCAGCAGGTGATGGTCGACCAGGCCCGGGAAGCCCTGACGGACGCCGACGTGCTCCTCGGGGTCGTGGATGCATCCGACCTGGAAAGAAGCTTCGACGAGGGCGTTCGTGAGGCCATCAGGGCTGAGGGGATCCCCCTGCTGGTTGCGCTCAACAAGGCCGATCTCGTCGGCGGAGATCAGATCGAGCAGGCCTCCGACTTCGTACGCGCGTCGATCCCGGCGGCCGAGGTCCTGGAGGTGTCCGCGCGGACGGGATCAGGCATTCCCGAGCTGCGATCGGCTCTGGAGGCCGCGTTGCCACCGGGCCCCCTCTACTACCCGGAAGACACGCTCACCGAGCAGCCGGAACGCTTCTTTGTAGCCGAACTGGTCCGGGAGGAGGCCTTCGAACAGCTCAGGCAGGAGGTACCCTACGCCATTGCGACGAGGATCGAGGAGTTCCGCGAGGAGGGTCGTAAGACCTACATCCGCGCAGAAATCCTGGTCGAGCGGCCCTCGCAGAAGGGGATCGTGATCGGTACGGGCGGCAAGACCCTCAAGTCCATCGGCAGGCGCGCGCGCCATAAGATCGAGGACTTCCTCGCCCGGCCCGTCT
>JASLMQ010000816.1 GCA_030746455.1 Candidatus Latescibacterota bacterium | reverse complement strand
GGTTTCTTCGAGTACTACCGTGGGCGAGACGACGTGGTGAGCATTCCCCACCACACGAAGGTCCGGACGAACTGGGACTATTTCGATTCGGAGCTGGAGGTGCTGGTGGAGGTCTACTCGTGCTGGGGATCGGGGGCCGAGCACGCCGACCCGCTCTGGAACAAATCCGAGCTGGCGACCGGCGGCGTGTTCAACGCGCTTGGCCGCGGCTACCGGGTGGGCTTCATCGGCTCTGGAGACAGTCACTCGGGGATGCCCGGCCGCTCCTACCCCCAGGACCGCCAGTGGTTCATGCACCAGAAGAGCGGGTTTGCCTGCGTGTACGCGCCGGAGCTGACGCGGGAGGCGATCTTCGACGCCCTCCGGAGCAAGCGGTGCTATGCCACAACCGGGGTCCGCGCGATCCTTGAGTTCTCAGTGAACGGGTGCGACATGGGCGGCGAGCTGAACCTCAACGACCCGTCCGAGCCGCGTGCCGTCCGGATCCACGTGATCGGCACCGAACGCCTGAGGTCGCTTCGCGTCATCAAGAACAACGAAGATCTGGTCCAGCGGGATCTCGGGAGGGACGAGGAGTTCTTCGAGTATTACGACACTTCACCGGCGAAGGATGGAGACTTCTACACGGTGCGGATCGTGCAGGACGATGAGCACGCGAACACGATCTGGGGAAGCCCGGTGTGGATCAACATCGACGACGGACGACAGACCACGGACGACGGACCATAGACCACAGACCACGGCCAATGGGACGACGCGATGGACTGCTTTCGTGGTCCGCGGTCTGTCGTCTGTGGTCGTGATAAGGGCGAGTCGCTAGCGGGGCAATCGACAATCCGCAGGATCAGGCGTGGGCTTCGCGGAAATCGTCGATGCGATCGCGGAGGCGAGGGACGACGTAGACGTCGTCGAGGGGCAGGCGGGAGAACTCGCGGGCGAAGATCTTGACCTGGGTCGACACGTCGAGGCGGTGGTGGAGGATGAAGCGGCGCTCACCCCGGACCGTGCACAGGCCACCCGGGCGGCCCTCGAGATCCACTCGGGAGACCTGGATGTCCAGGCGCTCGGCCAGGGACTCGAATTCTTGGAGAAGCTGGGAATCGGTCATTGAGAGGCAGGAGTCCCGCCTACGCGCATAGCGCTACGGCGGGCAGGCAGGAACCAGGAGTCAGGATACAGGAAAGTCCAACGCCGATGAGGCGTTACCGTAGACGGGGCACGAAGCATCGTGCCCCGTCCGTCTTATGGGGAGGAAGCGGGATTCCAACCTGGGGGCCAGATGCGGATGGCCCGGGCGACGCTAGGAGGACCGGGGGCGCCCAGGCAGAATATAGGCGATACGACGCGGGGAGACAATGGGCGGATCGGCCGAGAGGCGGGTCCGCCCCATCACATGGTGCACTTGGTGTACCGTCGGCATATCATCGATCGCCCACGTGCAGGGGTTCCTCGCGCACGGGACAGAGGAGGCAGGCCGGGACAGCGTAGGGTAACGCGCTTACTTCGGTATGTACCGGCCTGCGGCCGGCGCTACTCAGCACAGGCGGAATGACGGCGGTGCTGGCGTTGTACCTGGGTCCAGCGACTGCTCTCGTGAGACTGGAAGGATGGCGAGTTGTGGGGCAGCGTGGTTCGGGCATGGCTCCAGGGCCGGTGCCTCCACTGGAGTCGCTGCGAGGCAGCAGGCGCCGAGGCCTGGCACGGTGGGTACCCGGGGCAGGGAGCCTGGGACTGCCCCTGGGCCAAATTCCCCCCAGGCTCTCCACGCACGATCAGGACGGCGAGCCCTCTGGGCGGCAGCCCAATGCACGGTTCGCGCCCGGGCGGAAGTCGGGAACGTCGTAGGGGCGGTTTTCCTCGAGAATCGACTCCGCGGCGAGGATGGCAGGAGCAGCGGTGTCCACGGCGCCATAGACGTCCAGCTCCAGAGGCACGCCGCGCAGCACGGCGTCGGCGAACTGGGCGAAGACGTAGAAGTCGGCGTCTCCGTGGCCGCTTCCGGCGGCAAATTGGGGCGCGTCGGTCCGCGCAGTGGTCCAGGGCATCTCCACGGGGGACGACATCTGCCAGCCGGAGATCCACATCTTGGGCTTGTCGAGCTCCGATCTGGGCCACTCGAGCGCGCCCTCGGTGCCCTTGATGTGGAACCAGTGGTGAGCAGTGCCTCCACGTTTCATCACCGGGGTGTTCGAGCCCCGGGCCACTTTGATGACCACGTCATCATCGGTGTGCAGGAGCGCGAGTTGAATGTCGGCGCGTTCGACCTCTTCGTACCGGTAGCTCCGGTTGCGTGTGGACATGGCCACGACGCGGGCGACGCGGTCGTCCAGGACGTAGAGAAGCGGCGAGAGGGTGTGGGGCAGGTAGTAGATCGGCTGGCTCCGGTGCCGCCACGTGGGCTTCGCCTGCGGATTCTCCCTGGCCTGCTCGACGGTGTAGTTGCGGCCCTGGTCGTCCTGGAAGAGCTGGTGGGTGCCGTAGTAGCCGACGTATTCCCCTTCCACGTAGATGGGCTTGCCGATGACGCCGGACCGGACGATTTCACCCCAGGCCCGGATGAAGCCCCAGTAGCGGCACTGCTCCATCAGCAGGTAGACCTTCCCCGTGCACTCGACGGTTGTGACGAGGTCCCAGCAGTGCTCCATCGTGTACGCGACCGGGACCTCCGAGAGGACGTGGAGACCGGCCTGCATGGCGCGGCAGCACAGGGGAACCTGCACGTCCGGGTCCACGTGGACCGCAACGGCGTCCATCTCGGTGTCGCGGAGCATCTCGTCGAAGTCCGTGTAGGCCGGGACGCTCACACCGTGCTCCGTCTCCAGTCGACTGCTCACCTGCTCCACAAGCTCGGGTCGGATGTCGCAGATCGCGGCGAGCTCGTAGTCGTCGTAGCGGATGATCTTCTGGATGGCGTTCCCGATGGCCCGGTGCCCGAGGCCCACCACGGCGGTGCGGATCGTGGCGTTGGGAACGACGTCCGTGTTTGCTCGAGCGTATGGCTCCGTCAATAGCGTTGCGCGTTCGCCCATTGAGAAGATCCTTGGAGATCGACGACAGACGACCGACGACCCTCCTTCGCTCCTTGCGGAGCTACGGGGGGCAGGCAGACGACGGGAGAACCGGCCTCGCGGCCCTCTGGCGTCGTGCGATTCGTGTAGTCCATCGCCCATCGTCTGTGGTCCGTGGTCCGTCGTCAGGTATACGTGATGATGAACTGGGAAGTGGTACCGTCCCGGATCAGGGGAACGAGGGCAACGGGTTCGCCGTGACGGGAAACCTGCTGGAACTGCGCGGTCTCGCCGTTGAGGGCGACCTGCTCGAGGCGGGCATTCCCGTGCTCGAGCGGGACCCAGAGCCGGAGGTCCGGATGGACCTCGCCACCCTCGGCCGTGAAGGTGAGATCGCGGCCGTCCCACGCCAGATTCTCGACCCGCCAGCTGTCGCGGGTGTCCCAGAACCGCGACCACATGTCCCACGACCAGACGGGCATATCCCTTTCCCCTGCGTGACGGAGGAGGATCTCGCCCTGGGGCCGGGAGAACCGCGCCCAGTTGCCGGGATGGATGTTGACGCCGTACGGGGTGTGAAAACGGGTCACTATGTCACCCAGGGTGCGCCGCAGCAGCACCTCGAACTGACGGGGAGAGTACTTGTAGGAGTACACGGCCTCGCTGCTGAACATCGTGTCGTCGGCTATGTGCGTGTGTTGCTGGACGACGTCGATGA
>JASLMQ010000815.1 GCA_030746455.1 Candidatus Latescibacterota bacterium | reverse complement strand
CCAGGAGCTTCTCGAGGCCCTGACGTACTACTCGCCTTCCAGGGAGTAGACGTCTCCTGGTGTGTACACAAAACGGCCCTGGCAGATCTGTCCAGGGCCGCCAGGGCCAAACACGTGCGACCGCCTGGTGAGGGAATGCCTTCCAACGGTGATTCCGACTGCCGGTGGGACGCTCCCTACCGCCTTCTCGCAGGTGGCGAGCAGCTTGTCGGCGCAGCGCTTCAGTACATCCATAGCCTGCTTCCTGAACCGATCGGGTTCGATCGAGTCCTCATCCTATCTCCTCCTTCGAAACAGCTGTATGGAATCCTCGGCCGGGCATCCGAAGGCGGACGGCTCTGGGATCAGGGTGGATCCGGAGGCGAGGCCCATCTCTCAGACAGAGGGCACCCCGCCACCGAGGATCCGTTAGCCTGTCTGATTCGGCGCGTTAAGCCACATAAGGCTCGGGGATCGGTCAAAGGGGGGTGCCGTCCGATGACCGGTTCCCTTACTGATTGACGATGGAACCAGTATTGCATACCATGGCCAGTGCCCAGCCGAGATTGGCGGCAGAAGAGGTCCAGCGACGGTCGGCTCAACTCATAGGAGGGAGGGAATCCATGCGCTACCGGTTGATCCTCGTCCCGATCGTGGGGTTGTTCCTTGCATCCGGCGCCCTTGCGTCTACGTGCGTGGACTGTCACCAGGATATCACCCCTGGCATTGTCGCCGACTGGTGGACGAGCAAACACAGCGGAGAAGATGTCACATGCGACGTGTGCCACGGGGATGGGCACCAGACCGCGGAGGATGTGAGCAGCGTTCAGATACCCACGCCGGCCACCTGCAACGAGTGCCACGAAGACCAGGTCGCTCAGTTCAGCAGCGGGAAGCACGCGCTTGCCTGGGCCGCAATGAAGGCGATGCCCACGGCCCACTGGCAGCCTCAGGCCCTGATGGAGGGAATGAAGGGATGCGGAGGATGCCACAAGATCGGCCTGAAGACAGAGGAAGAGATCGCGGGCCTGAAGGAGACGGGCGCAGGTTTCGGAGTCGCTTCCTGCGACGCGTGCCATACCCGGCACCTTTTCTCTCTGGAGGAGGCCAGGCAGCCCCAGGCATGCCAGACGTGCCATATGGGTTCGACCACCCCCAGTGGGAGATGTACTCCTCATCCAAGCACGGCGTGCGGTACCTGCTGAAGCAGAACGGGACGCTTCCGGCGACGGCCGCGGCGCCCACATGCCAGACCTGCCACATGCAGGAGGGGAACCACAAGGTCCGGACCGCGTGGGGCTTCCTGGCGGTGCGGCTGCCGATGCCGGAGGACGAGCAGTGGGCCGCCGACCGGGCAACGATCCTGCAGGCCCTGGGCGTGCTGGATCCCGCCGGGCAGCCAACGGGCCGACTGGATGTGGTGAAGGGCGCGGATGTGGCGCGACTGACCCAGGAAGACTGGCAGCAGGAGCGGGACAAGATGCTGGCGACGTGCCAAGAGTGCCATTCGGCCAACTTCGCGAAGGCGGAGTTGGAGAAAGGGGATCGGATGATCCAGCAGACCGATCGCCTGTTGGCGGAGGCCATCCGCGTGGTTGCCGGCCTCTACCAGGACGGCACGGTCGCAAAGCCGGAGAGCTACGCCTATGAGTTCCCCGATCTGCTGACCTTCCACGATGCTCCGACGGTGGTCGAGCAAGACCTGTTCGTGATGTTCCTGAAGCACCGCATGCGCGCGTTCCAGGGGGCGTTCCACGCCAATCCGGACTATGCGCTCTGGTACGGGTGGAGCGAGATGCAGCGGGATCTGACGGAGATCAAGGAGCGCGCGAGCGAGATGCGAGCGCGGCACGGTGCAGGGGATTCAGATTAGCCCTGAGTCAAGAGAACTCGCACCACGGATACCAAGGGTGAGGCAGGGGGGAGGAGAAGACGGGGGCCCGCGATTCAGTCAGGCCCCCGCTCTGTTCGGTGGTGAGACCTCAAGCAGGAGAGGTCAGACGACTGAACCTGGGATCGGCAATCACCAATCTCCGCTCTTTCCTAGAAGAGGCACACACTCAGGATGATCTTCCACGACCGCGCCGACATCGCGTCGTAGCCGCGTCCATCCACTTTGGTGTACACGCGACTCGCCTCCACATCCAGAATGGGGAAGCCCGTCGAATACGA
>JASLMQ010000814.1 GCA_030746455.1 Candidatus Latescibacterota bacterium | reverse complement strand
AAACGGTATTCGTGTAGGGCTAACGGATAGTGGACCCACCCCGAACCCTTATCTCACCAGTGGTGAGGTGACTCCTCTGCTCTGTCGGCCGTTGGCCGCCCGTGCTCAGGCCCCGTCCTGGCCTGGAACCGCAGGGCTCTGGCACCATCCCATCAGCGCTCATCTGTGGTTCCGCTTTGTTGGCTTAGAGCGATGCAGTCACGAGTCCACAGCTCTGTAGCGCTCGATGGCGTCCTCGTCGAGGTCGATCCCGAGGCCGGGGGAGTCGGGAATCCGGACGCAGCCGTCTTCGACCTCGTAGAGCCGGCCGGACCGGGTCAGCACGTTCAATGGCGCCCAGGCCTCTTCGGGAAGTGCCGGGGGGGTCGTGTACACGAGCTCCTGCATCCTGCACGTCCGAATGGTTGCCGAGACCTGCAAGGAGCCGACAAGGTTCATGCCGTGGGAACCGTGCAAGATGCAGGCCATCCCGCACATCTCGGCCATTCCCGCGACCCGTTTGAGCGTCAAGAAGACATTCGCGCAGTGCGGCTGCACGATGTCGAACGCGCCGCCTTTGATGTATCCGGGGTAGACCTCGGGCGGCTGGTGCTCTCCGCCGGTGATGGCGATCCGGGTCTCGGACCGCAGTCGCGCGTGCAACTCGACGTCGCCGCGCGCGAAGGGCTCCTCCAGCCAGGTGGCGTCCACCTCTTCCAAAGCCCTGGCCACGTCCAGCGCGGTCTCGTAGTCCCAGGTCGTGCCCGAGTACTCGCCGGTCCTGTCGATCATGACCTCGATCCTGTCCCGCCCACCGACCCACTCACGGATCAGCCGAACGGCCTCCACGTCCTCCATCGGATCCGGCCGCCAGGAACGGATCTTCACCGCCCTGTATCCAAGCTCCGCGTATCGCGAGACGTCTTCGGCCTGTTGGAGAGGGGTGACATCGGTCTGATCGGGCGCGCCGGGCCACACGCAGGTGAGATACATGGGAAACCGGTCCCGATACGCTCCCCAGAGACGGTGCAGCGGGAGTCCGGCCGCCTTGGCGACAATGTCCCACAGGGCGTTCTCGGCGCCGTACCACCTGTCCAAACCGGCCTCGAGGTGGCGCTCGACGGCGAAAGGGTCTTCCAAGAGCAGGATCTGGCGGACGGGTTCCTCCTCGACCGCACTGAAGCCATAGCCCGTGACACCCTCGTCGGTCCGGATCCGGGTGATGCCCGTGCTGTTATAGCAGTTCCGTGTCCGCTGTTCGGCCGTCAGCGGAACCTCAACCTTGAAACTCTCGACCTCTACGATCTTCATCTCCCTCTTCCCTCACCCCGTCTCGGATCAAGGCCCTACAATACGGGTAGTTAGCACATCGGGCTCGGATTTCGGCCAAATGTACGAAAGCACTACTCATTTGGCAATTTGACACTCGATGCCGATCCGGCCTTCTGCAGGATGCTGCAATCAGTCGACATCACGTGGCTTCACGGACAGGAGGAATGGCCGGGATTCCTCCTAACTGGGCCAAGGATGCAGGGCCCCGGCGTGGCGCTGAATTACCCTTGACATTTCGCCACACTAGAGGATTATTGGCCCCGTAATCTGGCGCGGGTTGGGGGCTCTGGGACCGTTCAGCAGCGGCTATGCGAGGTCACGTCGCTGGGACTGCCGGCAGCGGGCCCGTTGTGGTCAACTTGCGACAACGCCTCGAAGGAGACTCGATCATGCGTTTTTCGGGTAAGGGAGTCATTATCACCGGCGCCGGGAGTGGGATCGGCCGCGAAGCGGCCCTGGAGTTCGCGGCCGAAGGCGCGGAGGTGGCATGTTGCGACATCGATTCGGGAGCGGCCCAGCGGACCGCGGAGTCGATCAACGAAAGCGGCGGGCGTGGTCACCCGTTTACCCTCGACACCACCGACCCAGTTGCCGTGAGCGCCTTCTTCGACGAAGCGAAAGACCTGCTGGGCAGGCTCGACGTGCTGGTGAACAGCGCCGGAGTGCGCGAAATCGAACCGCTCGTAGACCTGTCCTACGAGGAGTGGCGCAGGGTGATCGATGTCAATATCACCGGGGTGTTCCTGTGCTCACAGGCGTTCGTGCGCAAGCTCGTCAAGGAAGGGAAACCTGGCGCGATCGTCAATCTGTCTTCGGCTCTGGGCTTCACGGCAGCGCCTAATCGACCCGCCTATACTGCGTCCAAGCATGCCGTCGTCGGGTTGACCAAGGAGATGGGGCTCGAGCTCGGCGAGACCGGCATCCGCGTCAATGCCGTCGCCCCGGGAGTCACTCGCACGCCTTTGACCGAGCAGTACTTTCAGGATGCCGAGATGGCCAACACGGTGCGCTCCATCCATGCCATGAACCGATGGGGCGAGGCCAGGGAGATCACCCCGATGATTCTGTTCCTGGCATCGGACGATGCAAGCTTCATGACAGGCGTGACCGTGCCGGTGGACGGCGGTTGGCTGGCTGGCAAGAAGATGTAGCACGATGCGCGCAATGGCATCCGGTGCCGTCAGGCTTGGATGGGTCCGCGCAGTCTGGCTCTGAGAGGAGACCATGTCGAAAATACGCGCCACAAGAAAGCCTCGGAAGGCAGTCTCCAAGCCGGCCCTCGAAGAGGCGATGCTGCTGGAGATGTATCGCAAGATGCTTCTTGCCCGGGAATTCGATGAGAAGGCCTCGGATCTGTATCTGAAAGGCCTCATCCCTTGCGGCATCCACAGCAGCGTGGGACAGGAGGCCGTAGCCGCCGGCTGCATCCCATCGATGAGGCGGGACGACTACATGATGGCGTCTCACCGTGGCCATTCGGCCTCTATCGCCAAGGGCGGAGACCCAAGGCGAATGATGGCCGAGCTCTTCGCCAAGGAAACGGGCTATTGCCGAGGCAAGGGTGGGTCGCTTCACATCATGGACTATGAGCTCGGCCTGGCGATGTGCAGCATTGTGGGTGCCCAGGTTCCCCTCTCCGTTGGCGCTGGACTCTCCATCCAGCTCATGAAGACCGACCAGATATGCATATGCATGTTCGGCGACGGGGCCTCTAACCAGGGCGCGTTCCACGAAGGCTTGAACCTGGCCGCCATCTGGAAGCTGCCGATCGTGTTCATCTGCGAGAACAACGGCTTTTCCGTCACGATGCGCACCAGTCGGTCAACGTCCGTCGACGACATCGCTGAGCGAGCCCGATCCTACAACATTCCGGGAGAAATCGTGGATGGCATGGATGCAATGGCCGTGCATCAGGTCGTCTCGGAGTTCGTTACACGGGCCCGTGCGGGAGACGGCCCTTCCCTGGTGGAGGCCAAGACCTATCGGTTCCACGGCCACTCACGGGGCGATCCACCTTACGGACCGTACAGGACGAAAGAGGAGCTGGCTTCCTGGCGTGAGAAGGACGCCATCGAACGACTTCGAAAGCAGCTGGAATCGTGGGGCATGCTTTCGGAGGTGGAGGATGAGAAGATCCGCGGCCAGGTGGCGCAGGCCATCGACGATGCCGTGAAGTTTGCCGAGAACAGCCCATTCCCCGGGCCGGAGACCGTGCTGCAGGACATCTACGCCTGACAAGAGGGTGGTATCCCTGTGAAAGAGATGACCTATGGTGAGGCGCTGTCCGAGGGCCTCCACGAAGAAATGGAACGCGATCCCACAGTCTTCACCATGGGCGAGGATGTCGAACTGGCCTACGTCTACGGTGTCACCAAGGGCACTCGAGAACGGTTCGGACCCGAAAGGACCCGCGATACCCCCATGTCAGAAAACGGACTTGTGGGGGCCGCAGTGGGTGCGGCACTCACCGGCACGCGTCCGGTGCTCGAGATCATGTTCTCCAACCTGCTCGCGCTGTGTATGGACCAGATATACAACGAGGCGTCCATGATCCGATACTACAGCGGCGGCCAGGTGAAACGCCTGCCGCTGGTGATCCGGGCACCCATGGGGATCTGGAAGGGCTACGGTTCCACACACTCTTCGGCCATCGTCTCCTGGTATATGCACATCCCCGGCATTCATGTCGCCACGCCTGCCTCACCGTCCGACGCGAAGGGCCTCCTCAAAACAAGCATCCGGGACGACAACCCCACGATCTTTCTTGAACACAATCAGCTCTACAAGACCACCGGGCCGATCCCGGAGGGTGAGCACCTGGTACCCCTTGGCAAGTCCGACGTCAAGCGACGGGGAAACGATGTGACCATCGTAACCTATTCATCGATGGTCCTGCGATGCCTGGAGGCCGCCGACCGGCTGGAGGAGGAAGGCATTGGCGCAGAGGTGATCGATCTGCGTACGCTGGCTCCTCTCGATTTGGATCCGGCGATGGACTCTCTCGACACGACAGGGAGGTTGGTGATCGTGGAGGAGGACGCCAGGACATGCGGTGCCGGTTCAGAGATTGCCGCCCAGGTGAGCGATCTTGCGTTCGACATGCTGGACGCGCCGGTGCAACGGGTCGCCGCCCTGGACGCCCCGATCCCGGTGAGTCCCGTGCTGGAAGACGTCGTCTACCCGACCGTAGAGAAGATCGTGGCCGCGGTGAAAGCAATCCTGTAGCGCCTTGCCCCGACCCCAGCCCTACCCACCCTTTCCCCTGATCCGCGCCTTTCTCTGTGATCTCAGTGTACTCTGTGGTACAACTTCTGTTGCCTCTTCTGGCCCTCAATAGCTGGCCCGGATCGTCGCGTTCCCGACACGCCCCGGAAGGTCGATCCATCCAGCCTCACCGACCTGCCGGTTCTCTCCGTTTACTTTTACGCCCCGTAGCTCCCGCCCCTCCGGACACCGGAAACGCAGCTGGATCCTCGTAGGTGGGTTCCGTCTAGGCCCTTCGAGCCGCGCCGTCACCCCGTCCTCATCCCCTTCGAAGACGAGATCCATCGGGCCGAAGTGGGTGGCCGCCCGCTCAACGCCGCACCTGCGCCCCGGTCCGAGCCACTCACACGGAACGGCCTGACCCAGGAGCAACTCGTCCCCCTGCTCCCGGACGAACAGGTAGCGGAGCCACCCCGCGGCATTGGCCTCGTCCGAGCTCTTGTAGTGGTCCCCCTTCCAGTCGCCCAGCTCGGGCAGCGCGTGCTCCGTCAGCATTCGCGTGTCGGGGTACAGGTTGGCCGCAATCGCGTTGAAGGTCGCCCGCAGCGCAGGCTTCACCTCATCGCGATAGAGATAGGGCTCCACCCCCAGTAGCAGGCAGGCCTGCATCGAAAACCCACCGCAGTCGAACCACTCCGAATCGAAGTCGTCGATCCGGTACCCGTAGGCGTCCGACAGGTAGAGGTTGTCCTCGAAGTCCCTCAGGATCCAGTCGGCTTCCCTGGACCCGGGATCGATCACGCCCGCGATCAGCAGGTGGATCGCACCCTCGAGCGTCTCGCAGATCCAGCCGAAAGATCGACCGCGCCTGTGGACGTGGGAGGGGAAGTGGGGCACGCACGTACCGTCGCGCAGGCGAACCACGGGCGACCGTTCGGCGGCGCTCGTGAACCCCTGCACGATGGACTCGCGATAGGCGTCCGCCTCGCCGCACAGCCGTTCCGCCTCCGGATGATCCAGCACCCCCAGCCCCCACGCCGCGGCATCCAGGCCTCGCCACGTGTAGGCATTCGTGGGGAGCCACTGCCACCAGTCGCCGATGTCCTCGAGGCTTCCGTGGGGCAACAACCCTCGACCCGGGTCATCCCGCTCCAGCGTGCGCCCACGCTCCCGCACGATCCAGTCTGACGCGGCCAGGACGTTGGGCGCGATCCGTTCTAGCCAGGCATCGTCCCGCGTGAATCGGTAGTGCTCCACCAGGCACCACAGGATCCATCCGTGGTGCTGGTTGTACCCGCCCCGTTCGTACCCCCGCGCCCCGTAGAGTATCCCCTCCCGTGATGCGAAATCGCCTGGAAGCGCAACCGTCCCCTGGCCCTGCAGGAAGGCTTCCAGGCATTCGCGGGCCTCGTCGTGATATCCTCGCCGATCCAGGTCGACGACCATCATGCACGACTCGTTGCCAAAGGCGCCATAACTAAAGGAGCCGACCCGCGCGAAGCGCGTGTCTGCTTCCGGTGACCGCTCGCAGTTGATCAGCAGATGGCCGGCGTGGGCGCGGTGGAACTCGTCCAGCATCGGCTCGCCCGTCGCCAGCGCCATCCCTTCATCCATCCGTCTTCGCCAGTAGGCGGCCACCGCGCTCCGCTCGGCTTCGAAATTCAGCGCCCACAGTGCCGCGACTTCGTCTTCCCCGAGCCAGACGTAGGGAATCTTGACCACGGCCGACGCCGCGGCCCCGGCGGCCAGCTGAGCCCCGAAACGGACCCCATCGCCCTCGGAGGATACCTCTCCGCAGCCCGCGACCAGGGCCCTGAGCCTGTCGCCCGCCACGATCGTGCCGTCTGCGGGGCAACGCACCGTCTCCCCTTCGCCCCCAATCGAGAAACGGATGTCGAGCTCCGCCCGTGCCTCCTCGG
>JASLMQ010000813.1 GCA_030746455.1 Candidatus Latescibacterota bacterium | reverse complement strand
GGGAACGGCTGATCGAGGCGTGCCGGGTCTGCCCCGCGCAGGCGCTTGTGGTTCTGGATGAGAAGGGGGAGCAGATCGTGCCCTAGTCCAGGTTCTTGTTCCCTGTACAAGGAGGCGGGCCGAAACCGAAGGGGGATATCCCCCGGGTTCCAGCCCGCCCGTTTTCGTGTACGCTACCTCCAGTTGAGTCGGGAGCGGCCCTCCATCTGCCAGACGCGTCGTTCCGGGACCGATGCGATGGTGACGGTGACGCGAACGTCGAGCGAGGGGATACCGGACAGCTGACGAGTGGGGGACAGGGAGACGGTGAGGATGTGTCCGCTGGTCGGCACGGTTCCGAGCCCCACCCGAAGCTGGGAATGGACGGCCCCCTTGCTGCCTTTCACGGGCTTCATATCGTTTCCGAAGCAGTCCTTGGCCGATGTGATCCGGAAGTTGCTTGTGAATGCGTCGACCGAATCGCCGAACTCGACACTGCATTCGAAGGCCGCGAGGCCGGCCGCTCGGGGAACGAAGCACTGAAGCTCCAGGATCTGACCGACCCTGGGGAGTGGTGCACCGGACTGCCCGTTGTTCACGGCTGGGTCTTCGACCTGCGTGTCGAGCAGGAGCGGCATGGCGCTGCGGAAGACCTGGAGGTTGGGGAGGTGGCGCTGCCCCGAGGCGAAGCCGCTCCACAGCACAGAGGCCAGCAAAAGGAGGATGGCGACGGCACGCTGCCGTCCTGCCGGGGTGCTACCGGCTCCACCGTGTTCACGACCGAAGGAGGTACGGCCAGACAGCGTGGATCGCATCGCTCCTCCATCTCAACCCGGTTGCGGGGCTTCCCCCTTGGAATCGGGCTCCTGCGCGGCAGAACGGTGATCCCTGAGGGCCCGCCAGAGCCCGAAGCTGGACTTGACGGATTCCTCGAGCCGGTCGCGTTCCCGCCTGACCTGTTCTTCTCCCGCGGCGTACCGAAGGATGAGGCGGTGTAGGCGCTCCAGATCTCTCAGGAGCGCCTCGCGCAGGGCGTTTTCACGGTCCATCGGATTCCCCCTTGCTTGCGATCACTCGAAAGCAAAGGGGGTGCCAGGGATCCGCCGCGCACTCTAGCGGGGGCCTATCTACAGATGGAGCACGCCGTTACGCCGGGCTCAGATAGTGGGGGCAGTGAGGCCGACCGCGTCGAACTGTGTAACAAGATGTTCAGACTTCGGCGAGCTACTTGGCGTCGCCGGTCGAGGCATCGAAGTCGATGATCTCGACGCCGTCGATGTAGGGCTTGGTGATGTACTCCCGTATCTCTCCCATCTGCTTCACGATACCGGAAATTCTCTCGCTCGACTTCAGGAGGGTCTCGATCGTCTTCCGGTGCGGGTCGTCCTCGGGCATGCGCATCAGGAGGATCTGCGCGTTGCCCATCAGTACCGTCAGGGGCTGGTTGATCTCGTGGGCCGCGGCCCCGGCGGCCTGGACGAGCACGCGGCTGCGCTCGGCCTCGATGAGCCGGTCCTGCAGGTCCAGCACGCGGATGCCCACATCGATCCGGGCGCGGAGCTCCGCGAAATCGGGCGGCTTGGTGACATAGTCATTCGCGCCGGCCTCGAGACCCTCGACGATGTCGCTCCGCTGGGCTCTCGCCGTGAGTAGGATGAGGTAGGTCAGCTTCCCGTGTGGAAGCTCGCGTACCCTTCGGCAGAGCTCCGGGCCCTCCAGCCCCGGCATCATCCAATCGAGAATCGCGAGTTTGGGGGCGTCCGGCCGCTGGAGTGCCTCCCAGGCCTGGGTGCCGTCCTCGCATGGGATGACGTCGTGTCCCCAGCTGCCCACGCGCGCTTTCAGCAGGAGGAGAGAGGTAGGTTCGTCTTCGGCTAGCAGGATCTTCATGCGGTCTTCTCCCGGACGAATTCGCGGAGGGCCGTATCCAGCTCCGCTATCTGTGCTTTCAGTTGTTCGAACTTCTCCGCCGCACCATCGAGGTGCCGGTCCCTGCCCATTCCCTCGAGCTCGAGGGCGGCCCGTTGAGTCTGCCGTGCGGAAAAGTTGCTCGCCGACCCCTTGAGCTTGTGAGCGGCCTTCTCGAGGGCGTCGGGGTCGCCTGATTCGACAGCAGCCCCGATCTCTTCCACGATGTTCGGATAGTCCTGGAGGAAGATGCTTACGATATCGGACAGGAGATCCAGGTCGTTTTCAACTCGGGCCAGGGTCTCCGAGGGACTGAAGGGCTTCGCGGCACGCCGTTCTACAGAGACGGGGCGAGCGGGGTCGTCAGAGACGCGGGCGACCCGGGCTGTGAAATGGAACGTACTCCCAACACCTTCCTCGCTCTCGACCCAGATCCTGCCACCCATCTTCTCAACGAGCTGACAGGCAATGGTCAAGCCAATGCCGGTGCCGCCATAGCTTCGCGTGCTGGTGCCATCTGCCTGGGTGAAGGCACCGAAGATCGTCTCGCGCTTCTCCCGAGGGATGCCGATGCCCGTGTCCTCCACGGTGAAGTGCAACGGTATGCCAAGCTCGATCTCACCGTCGACCGCTACATCGACCCTGATGTGACCCTCGGATGTGAACTTGACCGCATTGTCGACCAGGTGGCCGAGAACCTGCTCCAGATCCCGTCGATGACCCATCACCGAGTCGGGAACGCTCTCGTCTACGCTGCAGGTGAAGGCGAGGCCCTTGGCCTGGGCGTTGTCGCCCAGTGGATTCAGGAGACCGAGGACGCACTCTCTCAGGTCGAAGACGGCGGCGGCGGACGTGAATGTGCCGTCCTCGAGCGCAGAGAAGTCAAGGAGGTCGCTGAGCACCTTCAGCAGCTGCTCGGAAGACGCTCTCACCGATTCGAGATACTCGCGCTGCTCGGCCGTGAGCTCCGTATCCAACGCGAGGTCGGTCATACCGATGATGCCATTCATGGGAGTGCGCAGCTCGTGGCTGATGTTGGCCATGAATTCGCTCTTGGCATGGCTGGCCGATTCGGCAGCCTCGGCCGCCGTTCTCAGCTCGGCCGTCCGGTCCGCGACCTGCTCCTCGAGGTCCTCGTTGGCATGGACCACTTCATCCTGGCGCCGGCCTGCCAGGCCGGCCATCAGGCCCAGGAAGAGAGGTGCTGTGTCGATGATCCAGTGAAGGGGTTGGCCCGCCTGGACGCGCCAGATCCCTTGCAGATTGAAGGGAATCCCCTGAACCCAGAGGTCCAACAGCGTGGCGACCACGGGGAAGCAGAGCCCGAACAGGGCGCCGCCTATGGCATAGCGGCAGGCGGAGGTGAATCCGGTCCGATCGCAGTGCTGAGCCATCGAATGGCTTTCTGAGGGTAGCACATCCAGAGAGTGAGGAGAGTAGATCCGCGCGCTCGATGAGAATTTAATTGACATTGGGCAACTGGGCAAGCAGATTGCTCGACCGACGGCTGTACACAACCTTCAGTGTACAAAGGAGCGATGCCATGTCAGCTCAACCAGAGCCAGGTTCCGCGAACACCGACTGGTTCGTCCACGACCGTTTCGGCCTCTTCATCCACTGGGGCATCTACGCCCTGACCGCTCGGCACGAGTGGGTGAAAAACAGGGAGCAGATTAGCGATGCGGACTACCAGAAGTACTTCGACCGCTTCGATCCCGACCTCTACGATCCCGCGGCCTGGGCGCGCGCAGCGAAGGGGGCGGGGATGAAGTACTTCGTGGTCACGACGAAGCACCACGATGGCTTCTGCCTGTGGGACTCGGCCCTTACCGACTACAAGGCGCCGAACGCGCCAGCCGGCAGAGACCTGCTCGAACCGATGGTGGGAGCCTTCCGGGCCGAAGGCCTCAAGGTGGGGTTCTACCACTCGCTGATCGACTGGCATCATCCCGAGTTCCCCGTCGACGGATTGCATCCACAGCGGGGTGACGAGGCCTTCCAGGAACGGGAAAAGGGACGAGATGTCCGCAAGTACGCCGAGTACCTTCGCGGACAGGTCCGGGAGCTGCTGACGGGCTACGGCAAGGTGGAAATCATGTGGCTCGATTTCTCATACTCGGCCCAGGATTGGGGCTGGAGCAAGGGAAAGGGCAAGGACGACTGGCAGGCGGAGACGCTGGTCACGATGGTGCGCGAGCTTCAGCCCGGGATCATGGTCAACAACCGGAGCGAGATGCCCGGGGACTTCCAGACCCCTGAGCAGTACCAGCCTCGCGGATGGGTCCAGGTGGACGGCAAGCCCGTGGTCTGGGAGGCGTGCCAGACGCTTAACGGGAGCTGGGGATACGACCGCGACAACCTGGACTGGAAGCCCGTGGACATGCTGATCCGGATGCTCGTCGATTCGGTGTCCAAGGGCGGGAATCTGCTGCTGAACGTGGGGCCCACCGGACGGGGGGAGTTCGACGCGAGGGCGCTGGCGACACTGGAGGGCATCGGGGACTGGATGCGGCCCCACAGTCGCTCGATCTATGGCGCCAGCCAGAGCGAGTTCGAGGCGCCGCCCGACTGCCGGTACACCCAGCGCGGCGACCGGCTTTACCTCCACCTCTTCGCCTGGCCCTTTAAACACGTGCACCTGGATGGCTTGGGGAACCGTGTGGCCTACGCGCAGCTCCTGAACGACGGATCCGAGATCCGCGTGCAGGCGCCGCCGGCCAAGGCCTCGAACGTGACCCCGCAGGGGATGGGTCGGGACACGCTGACCTTGGTGTTGCCGGTGCAGAAGCCGGATGTGGCGGTGCCGGTGATTGAGCTATTCCTGAGGGACTGATGCGGGGGCGAGAACCACGCAATCGCCCTGTTCAAGAGGCCATGCGCGGCGTGTTCGTGGATCGTGAAGAGCAGTGAGAGGTCAGACCCTCCTTCGCTGGTGGTGCCAGCTTCGGAGGCCAGGCGTGAGACGTGAGACGACGAACCAGCAAGGGTTCGGGCCCACGACATCTGGTCAGGGGATTCCCCATCGGGTTGACCCTGTAGCCTGTGGCGTTGTACCGGGCTACGAGTACCGAGCCACGAGTACCGAGTCACGGGTCAGAGGATCACGACATCCTCGGCCCCCTCGGGGATGGGGAGGCTGTCCTCGTAGGAGGGCTGGACAGCGTTGCCCCACGCCGACAGGACCTCCACGCTGCGATTCAGTTCGGCGTTCTCTCGCGCGATGGCCTCGGGATCCCAGCCATCGTGGAGGCGGCCGAGAAGCTCCTCGCGGATCTCCTCGTGATCCGGATCGGTACCGAGGTCGTTGAGCTCGCCCGGATCCTCTTCGAGGTTGAACAGCACAGGGGGCGATCCATCGTGGTTGCGATAGAGCTTCCACGGTCCTTGGCGGACCATGCGGGAGGGAATGCCATCGGTTCTCTGGTCTACGAGCTCACTGAATGTCTCATCCGGTCGGGTCTGGTCGGCTCCCTTCGTCATCACCTGCCAGAGCGAGTGGCCGTCCACATCGGGCATGGATTCGGCCCCGGCCATCTCGACCACGGTGGGCCCCAGGTCCATCAGATTGCAGATGGCGCTGCTGACTGTAGACTCCTGAACCGTGCCTGGAAGGCTGGCGATGAGGGGGACCCCCACAGAGCCATCGTAGTAGTTGCTCTTCCACCAACACCCGTGCTCGCCGGCCATCTCGCCGTGGTCAGACGTGTAGATCACGAGCGTGTTCCTGTCGAGACCTGTTTCTTCCAGTTTGGCGAGGATCTGGCCGACACGGGCGTCGAAGTATTCGCACAGACCCAGGTAGGCGGCGCGGGCGATTCGGATGCGTTCCTCGGTGAGGGGCTCGGCGATGCCCCTTGACTCCTTGAACACGCGCACCGCCTCGGGCTCTCGCTCGAGCTCCTCGTCGGTGGGTTGCGGGACATCCACGCGTTCGTAGTAGTAGTCGAAGAGATCCTTGGGCGCGAAGAAAGGGCAGTGGGGCAGGACGAAGCCGGCCACCGCCGCGAATGGTCGCCCGTCTCGGTCTGCGGCCCTCTCGTCGAGATAGGTACAGGCGGCATCGGCGATCATGTCGTCGAAGGCCTGGTAGGTGGTGCGTCCGTACCCGGCGCACTCCACAGCACGTCGGCTCTGACCCGCGGTGCCGTGGATCCGGTCGAGCTGGATCCCGCCGAGACGTTGGGCACCCGGGGCCACCGCGGAGTACTCACCGATCGGGCGCTTCTCGAATCCGTGGCGCTGATCGGGTCCAAGGAAGTGCATGCGCCCGACAAGCGAAGTTTCGTATCCGGCCGCTCCCATCGCGTGGGCCCACGTGGGTATCGCCGAGCTGAGGATGTGGCCGTTGTTCCACGCGCGGTTGGCCGTGGGACGGCGAGAGGTTACGAAGGACATCCGGCTGGGCACGCACAGGGGAGCGGGGCAGTAGGCGTCGGTGAACCGCACGCCCCGTTGGGCGAGGCCGTCCAGATGAGGGGTGCGCACCAGCGGATCGCCATAGCAGCCCAGGTGATATTTACTGTGCTGGTCCGAGATAATGATGAGGACGTTGGGGGGGGAGTCTGGCATAGTAGATCTCCAAGGTGGAATCGATCATACACACAGGCAACGAAGACGACGGACGACAGACGACGGCTTCCGGGGTCCCACTGGATTTGGGAGTCCAGAGCCCGGACTATGCGGATACCGAATCTAATGCAGTTGCCTGCTGTCTGTGGTCGCCGACAAGGGAAGGACCACGGGGAAGCCCGTCAGAAAGGACGGAGAATCGGCGGTCCCGTGGTCCGTGGTCTGTGGTCCGAGGTCTGTCTCACCCCATCGGCGAGAACGATGTCGGCACCAGGATGTGGGAAATGACCTCCTGGACGATCTTGCCGTGGGCCTCGGTCTCGGCCTTCGCCTTGACCCATTCCGGATCGGCCATGAAGGAGTCCCACGCGGCCTTCATCGCATCTTCGCTCTCAAACTTGCAGATGTAGACGAGCTCGTTGGCGTCGCTTCGGGTCCAGAAGCCGACGACCTCGATCCCGTGACGCGGGAAGAGGCCCATGGTGATCGTTTCGAACCTGTTGAGGATGTCGGGCATCCGGCCCTCGGGGATGACGTAGGTGCGGAGTTCGTAGATCATGCCAATGTCCTTCCTAAGTGGGCGTAACGCCAATATAGCCTAGGTGATTACGTGGTTCGTATGTCGTGGATCGTGGTTCGGGAGACCTTGCGATCAGTGGAAGGGCCTCAACGTCATCCTCCTGAGGTCCATCGGTTGGTCAGGATTGTGGGCCCGAGGCATTGTTCCGAGTCACGACCCACGAATCACGAGCCACGCCTCTATCTTTCTACCAATTCCCCATCCTTCATGTGGTACTGCGGTGAAGAGACCTCGTCCTTCAGAACGACAAGGTGTTGGCCGAAGACAATCTTTGTGTTCGGGAATGCCGATTCCCACGCGGAGACCGATGCCTCGTTGAGGCTCCGGCTCGCGCTTTCCTCCAGTTCCTTCTTGTCCTTCAGGAACCCCTGCTGGATCTGAACGGCCTTCCCCAGCTGTTGGGCCGCACGGGCCAGGACCTTGCGGCGGGGACCACTGGACGCGGCGAGAAGATGCTGTATCTGGGCCACGTCGACCTTGTCCATGCTGAACTTCTGCAGCAACTGAGCGATCTGCCTGTTGGCGGATCCGATCTTCGCGGTGAGATCATCCAGCTTCTCCGCCTGGGCCAGGTCCATTCCGGCATTGATGGCGGTTGTCAGGTTGGCTGTGTTTCCGATCCAGATGCAATCCACGCTCCTGAGCGCCCACGTTTCACCCCCGAACAGCGATCCACCCCGCTGGCCCTTCGCATGGTAGATCCTGACGTGCGAAGCCCTGAGGAAGGCCTGCTGGGCGTAGTTGCGGATGTGGATGGTGCCGGCGCTCTGCACGGTCGACTCGTGGACGTACTGG
>JASLMQ010000812.1 GCA_030746455.1 Candidatus Latescibacterota bacterium | reverse complement strand
GACGCGATCCAGGAACGGACCGGGTCGCGACTGCCCATCCGTGAGCCCTCCGAGGTCCTGACGGCGTGGCCCGCGAAGGAGCACCTCATCGCCGTGGGCGTTCTGGGAACGAACCCGCTGATCGAGAAGCTCTACTTCGAGGCCTTCACGATCGTGGATCACGCCTTCCCTGGGCCTGGCGGATATGCCATCCAGACGATCCACAACCCCTACGGCGGCGGGAAGAACATCGTGATTCTCGGGGGAACGGACCTGAAGGGACTGCGTGCGGGGGCCTCCCGGCTCTGCCGGCAGATCTCCGTAGAGAGTGGACGCTCGAACTGGGGGCATCTGGTTCAGTCGAGGACTGGGTCGGATGCGGCTGGAGCGGGGAAGAGAAGGAAGAGAGACACGAAGGCGGCCTATGTGGACGAGGCCCGCAGACTCGCCAAGCGGCTTGGGCGGGACTTCAACAATGCCCGGATGCTGCTGAACCATATGACCCAGTCGTGCCTCCGGTATCTGATGAGCGGGGACGGGCGACACCTCGAGGCCTTCAAGCACTACTTCCGGGCCCACAAGGGGCTCGGCGTTCCCGGCATAGGCACCCACATGGAGATGTGGCGAACCATCGGCTACTGGGATCTGGTGGAGGAAAGCCCGGCGTTCTCGGATGCGGAGCGACTGGAGGTCATCAACCACTTCCTCTGGCTGCTCTATTCCAGCGAGGGCGAGCAGTACGGGTTCTTTCGGCACGGCCTGACGCATCCGTCGGTGCGCCACAACCACCAGACGCTGCCGGCGCTTTGCCTTCTGTTCGGCGGACGGTACTTCGGACGTCTGTACGACTGGCCCGATGCCCCCCGGTGGCTGGAGGAGGCGCACACGCTGTTCTCGTCCCAGTTCACGTCCTTCAAGCCGATGGAGGACTCGGCGGGCTACCACTGGTACACGATCGACACGGTGATCACCTATGCCCTTGTGAGGGGGGACATGACCTTCGTGGAGAACGGCACCCTTCGCCGAACGTGCGACCTGGCGCTGATGTGCACGGCCAACAGGGGCGCGATTCCCAACTACGGCGATGGGGGCGGGGGAGACGTGGTTCCCGTGCCGGCATTGTCAGCTGCGGCCTATCTTTACAAGGACGGCCGGTACCAGAAGGCCATCGGCGATCGGGCCCGGCCCACGGGCAGGGGCTTTGTGACGGAGGGCATCCAGGATCGGGGGCTGGACGAGTACGACGGTGTGCACGCCTTCCCGATGGACCCGCAGTTCTACTGGCTGGCGCGGGATAGCGGGGCGAGCTACGGAGGGGACAACAAATGGATGGAGCCGGGGGTGCCCGTGGCAAAGGCGTTCGACAAGGTGGCCTTCCGGAACGGGACCTCGCCGGACGGCGAATTCATCCTGCTCGACGGGCTGTCGATGGGATCGCACGCGCACGACGACGGCAACTCGATCCTGGAGCTGTCGTCCCTCGGGAAGCAGTGGCTCGTGGAGAAGACCTACACCGAGGGCACGAACCTGCAGGACCACAACGCGGTGAGCGTGGCGTGCGATGGTGAGACCACGCGCCCGCCCGGGGCCTGCTCGCTCGAAGCGCTTGCCAATCTGTCCGAGGTCGGCTTCTCCGCCACACAAATGAGTGGACTGGCCGAGGCCGACTGGCGGCGCCACGTGGTGTGGTTGAGGGGGAAGGGGTTCGTCGTGCTTGACGCCCTGACGGCCCGGACCGGGGGCCGCTACCGATATCGCTGCTTCTACCGGACACTGGGCGAGCCCACGCTCGAAGGAGATCGGTTCTCGGTCTTGCAGGACGACGAGGAACACCGCGGGTCAAAGCAGCCGGGGCCGGATGCCGCGCGCTTCCAGATTCGAAGCGCGGATTCGGGCGAGCCCGAGCTTGTCCGGGACAGTGGCGAGTTCGGCCGCTACTGGAAGACCTACCCGTGGGCCGAGCCAACAGTCAACATCCTGTCCCGCACCATCCGCAGCAGCCGCGAAGCGGGGCAGACCGACTGGTTCGCCAATCTGCTGTATGCGGATCCGGCATCGGCCGCGCGAGACCTCGACATCCGGCGTGTCGGCGAGAGCTGGGTCTTGCTGAGCGAGGGTGAGGATCGGGGGCTGATCGGCCTGTCGCTCGTGCCAGGAGAGACCCAGCGCCTGGGCAGAATCCGGTCGGACGCGCGGATGGTCTACCTGGACGGCGAGCGTGTGGCGATGGTGGAGGGACGGGCCGTCCAGGCGGGGGGGCTCAAGATCTCGGCGAGCCGGCCGGTCTCGCTGGAGTGGTCCTACGCGGGGGAATTGACGATGTCCTCCAAGCACCCGGCGCGGATCGAGCTGCAGGCGGCGGGCATGAGCTACACTGTCAGGGCTCCCGTCGGTCGTTCCGAGCACGCAGTGGTGCGGGTCGACGCGGACCCGGCTCGGAAGGCGCTGGCCAACCTGGATCGGTTGCGCACGTATGTGCCGAGGGAGCAGGATGTGCGCGACCGGGCGTTGACCCGGGCGCCGAAGCTGAAGGTGCGTGAGGCCTACCGCGGAGATGCCGTGGTAACCGACGTGGCAGCAACGTCTCTACGTGGCAGAACGCTGGTGGCGGCGGGGACGGGTGACGGAGCCGTGATGGGTTTCGCGGCCGGGGGCAAGCAGCTCTGGCAGCACGGAACGAAAGGACGCATCCATTCGGTGGATGTCGCCGATGTAGATGGGGACGGACACCTGGAGGTGGTGGCAGGTTCGGACGACGCGAACACCTACCTGCTCGAGGAGACCGGGAAGGTGCGCTGGGCCTACGAGGCGCCCCCGTACTTCGGCTACTGGAGTCACTATGCCAGCCACTGCGAGTCGAGGAAGGTGCTGGCTGCGGACATCGACGGTGATGGAAACTGCGAGATCCTCGCGGCAACGGGCAACCTGAAGCTGACGGTGCTGTCGGTGGATGGCGTGGTGATGTGGCGTCACGAACACTACGGCACACCCACGATGCTGGCCGTGGCGGACGTGGATGGCGACAGTCGGCCAGAGGTGATGGCCGGCACGGGGGACTTCGGGTGTGCCAGCAACTGCTATGTGCTTCGCGGGAACGGGGAGACGGTCCAGAATATCTCCAACGACGGATGGGCGTCGAAGCTCACGGCCATCGCCGCGGGAGCCCTACGAAGGGGCGACCCACCCGCGATCCTGTGCGGGACCTCCAAGTACCACACGAACGCCTGGGTGTTCGAAAAGGCGACACCGCGGCAGATATGGCAGGTCGGATTCGGCGACACCATCAGTGCCCTGGCCATCCTGTGCCCCAGCAAGGACATGCAGGACGCCGTGGTGATCGCGGGCAGCTCGAGCGACTACCTCTGCGGGATATCGGCCGGCGGGAAGGTCGTCTGGTCGCGGCATCTGGCCAGCGTGCCCACGGCCCTGGCCGCCGTGCCCGGCTGTGACGACATCCTGGTGGGCACCGCCTCCGGGGTGCTCTACCGGGTCGAGGGACGCCAGGGCGGTGTGAGGGCACAGGTGGAGCTGGCGGGCCCGATCTCGTCAATCGCCGTGATGAGCCACCGCGGACTCACCAGGGGCTACGTCGGGGCCGGAGAAACGCTTGCGGCGGCAAGGCTCTGAGCGAACAACTGGCGGCGCGCGGCCAGCCGTGCCCCGTGGGGAGAACGACCATGGAGCCGGATGTTCTGGCGGAACCCTATCCGCTCGAAGACAAATGGCGGGTGCTGAGGGACCGGATGGGCGCGGCGGAAGAACCCTCGCCTACGGGCGTGGATCGTGAAGTCTACCTGGATGCCGCGGAGCGCATCGTCCGGCCCCTGGCGGCCTGGCAGGACGAACACGGCATCATCAGAGATCCTTATTCGGAGGAGAGGTACTACTACGACAGCCGGCAGGGCCAGAAGGTGCTCGTCTTCGCCCAGACGCGCTACATCGGCGCGCTTGGCCACCTGATTGCCGCAGGGCGGTGCGAGGATCTGATCGAGTCGTGCATCGTGGCTTACGAGGAGCGCCTCGAGAACCTGGACATTGCCGATCAGGCACCCGAGTTCTGGGTCAAGGAAATGATGTACGCGCACAGGGCGTTGAAGGACCGGGTGGAGACGTCGCGCCTGCGCCAGTGGGAGGCGGTCTGGGCGCGGCACGACCCGTGGACCTCCTACAAGTCCGCGGTCGGAGGTATCCACGGCGCCAACTTCCCGGTCTTTGCACTGACAGGAGAGTTCTTCAAGATCCGCGAAGGCGTTGGCGGAGACCGCGACTTCATCGACCAGGCGATCGCCTACCTGGCAGGTGACTTCACGCCACGCGGGATGTACCGGGACCCGAACGATCCGATCACCTACAGCCTGGTGGTCAAGCAGCAGCTCGACCTGATCCGCCACTACGGGTACGATGGATCACACTCGGACTGGGTTGCCGAGGCATGCAGGCGAGGGGGATTGACTTCGCTGCTCTTCCAGTCAACGACGGGCGTGATGCCCTTCGGAGGCCGGAGCAATCAGTTCCATCTGATGGAGGGTCACTTCGCCTGCCTGTGCGAGACACGTGCTCGTCTCTGCAGGGACGTGGGCGACCCGCTGATGGCAGGTGCGTACAAACGTGCGGCGCGCCTTGCGCTCCAGTCGGCCCTGCCGTGGATCCTGGACATGGAACCCTTCCGTCACACGAAGCAGGGCTTCGATCCCTCCACGGAGCACGGCGTGGACTCGGGCGGGCCCTACAGCGTGTATGGGTCCCTCGCGGCAAGCTTGTTTGCCACCTCCTATCACCTCGCTGATGAAGGGATCGAGGAGAGGCTGACACCCGCGGAAATCGGGGGATTCGCGTTCGACCTGTGGCCCGCGTTCCACAAGGTGTTCGCCTCGTGCGGGGACTACCATCTGGAGGTGGACACGCGGGCCGATCCCCACAAGGATGCCACGGGGCTCGGCCGGATTCACAAATTGGGCGTGCGCCCGGAGACAGGCCTGTCTGCGCCGCTGTCGGCGCAGGCCGAGTATTCCTTCGGTGTAGCGAAGCCGCTCCGAAGTCTGGCGATCGGGCCGGCGTGGCGGGACGCCGAGGGAGGGGAGGTCAGGCTGGCCGAGCTGGCTTCCGAGATCGAGGAGGTCGGGGTTGGCGTGAGCCGCGAGACGCCCGATGCCGTGGCCTTCGAGGTGACCTACCGGGGCGAGCTGGGTGGATGCAGAGAGATCGTGGAGTCCTACGAGATGACATCGGCGGGCGTGTCCTATGCCGTGCGGCTGGATCCGGTGCCCGGAGAGTGGTGGATCCTGGTGCCGGCTATCGTAACGGACGGAGAGGCAAACGCCACCTTCGAGGCGCACGACGATGGACTAGAGGTCACGTACAGGGGTGCGACCTACCGGATCCGAACGACCGGTCCCGCAAAGGTCAGTGAGGAGGCCCCCGTGGCCAACCGCAACGCGCTGTACCGGACCCTGAGAATACGGGGCGGAGAGATACGGCTCGAGCTATCGGGGGGTGCGACAGGCTCATGACCCGAGCGGGACAGTCAGCCGGCGGAGGCCGAGATCCCAAGATGGGGGGACCTCGACTGATGTACGGCCCGGATGCGATCGCGCTCGGCCGGAAGAACATCTCGCGGTTCGAATGGGCGCGCTCCGTCTACGAGGACATCAAGCGCCAGGCGCGCGGCTACCTGGAGATGGACCGCGAGCGACTTCGGTCCTTCATTTCGGACAAGACCCCGGTGGTCACGGTCCGGTGTCCCGAATGCGGTTGCGGGCCCTGGTACGCCTTCACGCTCATCGACGGCGGCGACGCCCTTCAGTGCAAGGATTGCGGCGCAACCTGGCCCTGGGATGAAACGGACGACGGGGAGATCTGGACCCCGCAGGGGGTGATGCGATCGCACCGCCTCCACGCGATCCTGGCGGGAGGACTGCCGGCCTTTGGCAACACCTGGCGAGGCGCGTCGGCCTACGCCGCGGGGCTGGTCTACCAGATCGAGGGAGACCTTCGGTACGCCGAGAAGGCGGCGGTGCTCGTGGAGCGCTTCGCGGAGGTGTTCAAGGGCTATCGTCCGAACATGGTCAATCAGAACGAGTGGTGCGAGGCGAGCGCCTACTATGGCAAGATCGACGGGTGGAAACGGCACGACGCCAACGCGGTGCGTCGGGTGCTGCTTGCGTACGATCTGATCCGCGACGCCGGGGTACTCAGCGACAGGCAATGCGAGAGGATCGACCGCGATCTGGTCGGCTACGCCCACGACTACTTCATCGATGGATTCGACGACGGAGACCTCCTGTCCTACTCGTCCATCCAGGATATGGGGGGCGTGTGGTGGTGCATTGCCGCATCCGGGGCGCTTCTGGGGAACAGGCGCACCCTGGAGTCGATCGTCGATCTCTACGAGAGGCTGTGTGACCCCCGGAACGGGGTCTTCCACGCGGACGGCACGTTCTTCGAGTGCACGGCCAGCTACCAGATCGGCCTGTTCACCGAGATGCTGGGTATCCCCGAGATCGTGCGCAGCGGATTGGGGGTCGACCTCTACAGCCATCCGAGCTGCGGGCTTCTGCGGAAGTGTCTCACCTGGTTCCTGGATTCCATCTACCCCGACGGCACGATGCCCGCGGTGAACGACTGCCGCGGCGGCCAGACACCGCCCCTGTTCTGTTCCGAGATCGCCCAGGTCCGCTACGGGGACCCGAAGGCCCTGCGCCACCTCAAGGACACCTGGGGTGAGACCCTCAGCGGCGGCACCGACGTCTCCCTGTTCTACCGTGACCCGGAGTCGGACACGGATGGACGCGGAGAGCCGTTCGGGCAGGACAGCGTCCACTTTCCCGGCATGGGGTTGATGATCCTGCGACACGGGGAGCAGGCGGCAGACCGGACGATGGCGTTCCTGGATTACGGCCCACTCGTTCCGAAGATCCACAAACACCCCGACTACCTGAACCTGGGGATCTGGGCCTGTGGGGTGGAAATGGTGTCGGATATGGGCTACAACTGGAATCCGGACTGGGTTCGGCTGTGGCAGCGGGAGCCCCGATCGCACAATACGGTCCTCGAGCTGGCGACGCAGGAGGAGGGTGGGGAGCCGCTGATCTGGTGCATCACACCGGGAATCCAGATGGCGGAGGCCGGGGTTCCCGGTGCCAGCACGCGTTTCATCGCGTTGCTTCCCCGTTGTGAGGGCGAGCCCCTTCTTGTCGATATTCTGCGGGTCTCGGGGGACTGTGCGACTTACACGTGGATGATCCACGCCCGATCGGACCGGCTCTCGCTCGACGGCGTGGGGCCGATGGCGCCGGTGGATGTCGATCCGCCCCTGCGCAACGGTAGAACTGGACGCACGAAGGGCGATGTGTCGGCGGTGTGGGCCCCGGGAAGCGATGGGTCCGGCGGGCTGCAGGTGCTGGTGCCTGTGGTCGGACCGTCGAAGGTCACGCGTTCGGAATGCCCGCCCGAGGGGGATGAGATCATCCGCACCCATCGGGACGGCGGCACGGTGAGACCCGGTGCCGTGGTGCCCTTCCGGGGACACCTCCAGATCACGCGGCCTGGTCCAAGGGCCACCTTCGTTGCGATCCACGCGCCCTTCAGCGGGGATCGGCCGCCCCCCCTGACGGGGGATGCGCTGACGGTCGAGCATGACGGGGAGACGCTGATGCTGCGTCTGGCTGTGGGGGGAGAGGCGTTCGAGGTGGTGCACGACCCCGTGCCAGGGCATCCCGCCTCCGGCCCGATTCAGACGGATGGACGGGCTGCTGCAGCGGTGCTTCGAGATGGCAAGGTCGCCTCGATCGTGCTCGCAGGCGGAACGTTCGCCCGGACGCGGGATGAGGAGATCCGGCGCGGGGCGACGGGGAACGCCTATGGCATCGCAGACAAGCGGGGGATGCACACCTGTGAGATTGCCTAGGTCGGCAGTTGCTTCCTTTCTGGATTCCATTACATTATGGCCAGAGCCGCCGGGCTAGCGTTGGCTTGCGAACGACCCAAATCGAGGTGGACAGGGCAGCGAACGATGAGCGAGGGGACGGACAAGACGCGACCTCCGATGGACGAGCTGGAACGTCTCTCGGCGGATCTGACGGAGGAACGGGCGAAACGCAAGGGCCTCGAAGATCAGCTCCTGGAGGCGCGCAGCCTGGCTGCCTCGCTCTTCGACCTGGCGGTGGACGGGGTCGTGGTGGCCGACGTGCGTGGACGCATCGAGTCCTTCAATCCGGCGGCGGAACGCATCTTTGGATACCGGGCGAGCGAGGTGTTGGGTAAGAACGTCTCGATGCTGATGCCCGAGCCCGATCGAAGCCGGCACGACGGGTACATCGCAGACTACCTTCGCACGGGACAGCCGAAGATCATCGGCCTCGGACGGGAGGTCGTCGGGCTTAGAAAGGACGGCGCTGTGTTCCCGATGGATCTGGCCGTTAGCGAGTTCCGCCTGGTCGGCCGGCGAATGTTCACCGGGATCGTGCGCGACATCACCGAGAGGAAGGGGCTGGAAGAGCAGCTCCTGCAGTCCTCCAAACTCGCGTCGCTGGGGGAGCTGGTGGGCGGGATCGCCCACGAGATCAACAACCCCACCGGTATCATCGTGATGCGTAGCGCGGGGCTGATGCAGGAGGCCACCGGACGGGATCTTCCCGAAGACGTGATCGATGACATCGAGGTGATCCAGAGGCAGTCCGACAAGATCGCCCAGATCACGTCCGGCCTGCTGGCGTTCTCGCGGCAGGCGCCCTTCTCTCCCAACGCGACGGACGTGAACCGAATGGTGAGCAACGCGGTGGGGTTGGTCGACCACGTGCTCAAGAGCCGGAGCATCGTCTCGCGTCTGGACCTGGACCGGGATCTGCCCCCGGCCGTTCTCGACCCGACGCGGCTCGAACAGGTTCTGCTGAACCTGTTCAACAACGCGATGGATGCGATGGCGGACGGCGGCGAGCTGGTTCTGGGCACAGGCACGGCGGTGGGCAAGAAGGGCGAGGCCCAGGTGAGGATCTCCGTGAGCGATACGGGAACGGGCATCGCCGAGGAGGACCTGGACCGCATCTTCGATCCCTTCTTCACCACCAAGGAGGTGGGCAAGGGTACCGGGCTGGGTCTCTCCATCAGCTACGGGATCGTACAGGAGCACGGCGGGCGTCTCGAGGTCGACAGCCAGCCGGGAGAAGGCGCGACGTTCCACATCGTGCTTCCGGTCGACGCCGGCGGCACGGAGGCCTGAGACCGATGGGCAAGCCCAAGATCCTGGTCGTAGACGACGAAGTCGACATGCTGAGCACGTGCAAGAAGTTCCTGGCGCGCGGGGGCTACGATGTCGCGGTGGCCGACCGGGGCGAGGCCGGCCTGGAGGTCCTGGATGCGGATCCCCCGGACCTCGTGCTCACGGACCTCAAGATGCCCGGGATCGACGGAATGGAGGTCCTGAGGCAGGTCAAGAAGCGCCTCCCGGAGACGATCGTCATCGTGTTCACCGGCTACGGGACCATCCAGGATGCCGTGCGGGCCATGAAGGAGGGGGCCTTCGATTTCGTCGCCAAGCCCTTCACGCCGGATCAGCTCACGTTCACCGTGGAGAGGGCGTTGGAGCATCGACGGCTGGAGGTGGAGAACCGATCTCTCCAGCGGCAGCTCGAGGAGCGCTTCCGGTTCGACAATATCATCGGGCAGAGCCCTCCGATGCAGCGCATGTTCGATCTGATTCGGAGGATCGCGGACACTCAGGCCAACGTGCTGATCACGGGCGAGAGCGGCACGGGCAAGGAACTGGTCGCCCGCAGTATCCACGCGAACAGCAGCCGGAAGCGACAGCCCTTTGTGCCTCTGAACTGCGGCGGACTCCCCGAACACCTTGTCGAGAGCGAGCTGTTCGGACACGAGCGGGGGGCCTTCACCGGAGCCAGCAGCTCGCGCGCGGGTCTGATGGAGCACGCCAGCGAGGGCACGTTCTTCCTCGACGAGATCAGCGAACTCCCGCTGAACCTTCAGGTGAAGCTCTTGCGCATTCTGGAGGAGCGGAGGATCCGACGGGTGGGGAGCAACCGGGAGGTCGACATTGAC
>JASLMQ010000811.1 GCA_030746455.1 Candidatus Latescibacterota bacterium | reverse complement strand
GCGTATTCGTCCCGGCCCACCTTCCAGAGGTACTGGTCGAAGCACATCGCATGGTCCCGGCCCACCACACCCATTGCGCACACTCTGTGGAGCGGGCATTCAGCGGACTCCCACGTTTCCCCGTCGTCGCGGGACCGGTGCGCGTCACAGGGGGAGAAGTTGGCATCGTTCCCTACGTGGTAGCAGACCAGAATGTTGCCGTTCTCGAACCGAACGGCCTGGGGAATGATCGTTCCCTCGGTGGTGATGAGTCTCTCGTCCGAGAGGGAGTATCCTGCGTGGATTTCGCTCATCTGAACCCCCAGTCGGGCTTCTCAGCTGCGAGGCGGCATGTCGTCTGCCAGATGGCGCCCAAGATCCTCGATGGGACACTCACAGCGGAGGAACGGATACCGGAAGCGGCCGGTCTGGCGCAGGTGCCTGGCATTCTCGCGGTGCAGTGCTCCAGTCCGATCGGTGAACTGGCCCCACCACCCGCCGTGCCCGGCGGGCGGGGCCGTTTCGGCGCCCGCGAGCCAGACCGCAGGGAACAGGCCGGAGAACGACGAGACACTGTTGAGCCAGGTGCCGCAGTAGACAACGGACACCTCAGGATTGTTCGTACGGATGTCGGCGATCAACCGGGCGAGTCCTCGTCGCATCTCAGGGACATGACGGAGCGGCGAGTCAGGATCGACCGTGTTCGTGAAGTGCAGGCTGAGCTGCTCGTCTTTGATGTCGCAAGTGAAGCCGTAGAACGGCGTGGCCTTTTGGACGTTCTCCCGGTAGCGGGCGTAGATGACGTCCTCTATGTAGCGGTCGTTGACGAAGGCCCGAACCCGGTCCAGTACGCGTTGCTCGAGGACTCGGGTGTCGCGGTTGCTGCCGTGCCGTCGGCACACGTCGAGTAGGGCGTCCTGAAGCGCGCGCCAGGCTGCCTCGTCCTGCGCGCCGTTGGGTTCATAGAGGAAGCGTACGAGCTGGTTCCCGAAGATCTCTGCGTGAGGCAGTCGGCGCTGCACGTGCAGGTGCCAGACATACCACGCCTGCAGTCGGATGTAGTCGTGGCACTGCTGGAGGTAGATGTCGAATGGCACCATGGGGGTGCTTCCCTGTCTCATTACCGCGCGCTCTGCCACAATCAACTACCCTTGATGCACGAATAGCATCTCCCGCAGAGACGCTGAGACGCCGAGAGGGGCGAAACCGGGATGCGAGCCCTAACGTGACATCGCCTTAGTCCGATCGCTCAGTGGGTGACCCAGTACACCAGAGAGGGATCCTCTATCCGCCGAGAGACAAGGTCCACCTTGCAGAGCTGCTTGATCGGGCACGAGACACGCGAGAGCCGCGAAAGATGACCCACCAGGCTCGTTCTACTGATCCTGTAGGACGATGCGGCTGGGATCGAAGCCGGAGTCGGCGATGAGCTTCGCGGCGTTCCCACGGAGGAACTTCTCCTTGGCGACCGGTCCGGCCTGGATCTCGTTGAGCCGCGCCTCCCAGAAGGCGACCTTCGCGACGGGTGTGTCGAGACGGCTGTCGGATCCGAAAAGGACCTTGTCCGGACCCAGCACGTCCAGGGCGTTCTTGATCAGCTCGGGTTCCTCCCGCTCCACGGGCGAGCAGCTGGTTTCGAGGACAACGTTGGGATGGCCCTTCGCGATATAGACGGCCATCTGGTAGGAATCCCTGCCTCCCCCGAAGTGACCCCCGATGATGGGAAGCTTGGGGAAGAGCTTGGCCACCAGGTCGATGGTGATCACCATCATGTTCTTGCTGGCAAAGCGGCTCGCCGGAAGGGTCACCTGCTCCGGGGGGAAGTATCCGCTGCCGCCGAGGTGGAAAAGGATGGGCATGAGATACTTCTCGGCACGCTCGTAGAAGGGGAAGCAGCGTTCGTCGTCGTAGGGGAAGGGGGGGAAGATGGCCTTCAATCCTGCGAAGCCTCTGCGGTGAAAGTCATCCACGCTCTCCGGGGGGCGGGTCAGGTCCAGGTGGGCAAAGGGGACGAAGAAGCCGTCGTAGGCCTTTGCCAGGCGCAGGATCTCCTCGTCTTCATCCTGCGTATAGCTGGTCCAGGCATTGCCCACCGAGAGCAGGACCGCGCGCTCGAGCACGCCGGATCCCACCAGACGCTCGGGCTCAAGGGTGTAGGGCGTCCCGAAGGGAAAGTGCAGATGGTTGTGAATGTCTATCGCCAAGGAGAACCCCCTCCCTAGACAGTGACCGGCGCCCACACGGTTTTCAGCGGTCGGCCGGCGAGACCCGAACCTCGACCTCCGAATCCGCTGACAGGTCCACCACAAGACCTATCCAGTTCAGGCCTTCATATGCCAGTTCGACGACTTCACGCCGCTCACCGTCCGCAGTGGCTTCCAGCGACAGACCATCGGGCCAAGGTGGGAGGAGCAGCGTCAGGCCAGCGATGGGGAGTGCGGCACGAAGGTTGAGGACCAGCGTGTCACCATCCCAAGACAAGGTGTCTACCGTGACTGCTCGACGTGCATCGTTGAAATCCAGCCACTCTTCGGCATTCACGCTGGGCAGGCCAAGCTCGTGGGCTGATTGCAGGACCTGGCGGAACCAGCTCTGACACGGCACCGAGCCCCGGCCAGCCAGGCTGATGGGGTGGAAGTAGGGGTGGAAGACCCCGTGCCAGCGGTGCACGCAATCCTGCAGCAGCCCAATTGCCTGGGCCGCGGCCTCCTCTTCGTTCATGTGGGGGAGCAGGGATTTGGGCGTGCACGATCCGTCCTCGGTCTGAACCGTGTTCTGGGAGTAGCAGTCCAGCACGCTTCCGTTCCGATCGATGAACTTCACCGGAAGGGCGCTGCCGTTGAGGTAGCCGGTGACGAAGCGATACCCGCCGGTGAAGTCCGTGTCCAATCGCAGGCCGTGCTCCGCCAGGATCCGAGGATTCTCATCCCAGCCCGGGAAGACGCAGCTGTGAGCCCTTAAGGTCCGTGGCCCGTAGCCAAACCGTTCACCGAACAGGTCGACAATGTCAGAGACACACTGGCGCCACTCCGAGAGGTCCGGCTGGGGACCCACCCACGGGTGCACGCCGAACTCGTGGCCCTGCCGACGAAGGGCCTCGACTCTTGCGGGGTCGAAGGACTCGATGTGGTGAGTCATTATGTAGAGGGTGTACTTCGCTCCGGTCTCGGCCATCTCCCGGACCACCCACTCCAGGTCCTCCCAGACCATCGAATCGCTGTCGCCGTCGATGAACAGCAGCGCCGGGGCCGCCTGAGGGTAGTGCCAGAGCCGCACCGAAGGCGTCGAGTCCGCCAGCAGCCCGCGGATCACGCGCACGAGCAGGTCCTGGTGTACGTCCGCCTGGGGTACGTGACGGAGCTCGAAGTCCCACATGCCGTCGAAGGCATCAGCGGCCGTGAACTTTCCGTCTCGATTGGTATCGGGATCCCCGCCAGTGCTGGACTTCTCGGGCCAGCCCTGGTGCAGGCGCACGATGGTCTCGGCAAGGTCATAGGCAAAGACCACGGCGGCTCCATCTCCCTGCCGGTGGAGGGCCACGGCCGGGGAGACGGAGGGCTGGGCTCGCTGCCCGGCGATGAAGGCCAGGGGCTCGGAGCTTCCGGCGCCGTGGACGTGGGCTTCTCCAGGCACCTGGAGATCCGCGGTGGGGAAGCGGGACAGCCACGGGTGCCCGAGGTCGACCTGGAGGTAGGCATTGCGGGCGACCGAGTAGGCCCGCGTCGCCTGGGCCAATCCGAAGGAGGGCGCCCACCCGCGAGGCGGCTTAAGGATGATGGCTCGGCCTCCCTGACTCACGTAATCCAGTACGACCTCCAGGTCCAGCCGCGCCGCGGCTCCGCTGGAGATCAGCACCAGTGGGAAGCCGTCCAGGTCAACGGCTTCGTCAGGCTGATGGAGCTGCCGCTTCAGATAGCCGTTGTAGCCCTCGGTGAGCAGCACCTCCTCCAGGTAGGCATCGAAGGGGTGCTGCTTGTCGGGCGATATCAGCAACAGTATGGGACGGTGTGATATACTCATTTCCGACTCCATGTTCAGACAACCGACTCAGTCCTACGGACGCTCCCCCGCACGGCGTTCTTCGCTGGGCCGGAAGTCGGGCACTTTCATCGGTTGGCTACCGTTCTCGACCGACAGCCCGGCCATGGCGGCCGCCGCGGAGACGTTCGCTGCGCGGTAGACATCGACCACGGGCGTGTCGCCTGTCTGGATGCACTGGATGAAATCGTGGATGGGGTAGAAGTCCAGCCCGCCGTGACCGCTGGCGGCGGCGCCAGGGATGCCTGGCTGGTGATGCGTGAACTCCCAGCGCATGGGCATACGCGTGGTCATGTGGCTATCGGACAGGTACCACATGCCATCGGCATCGACGGCGCGCTCGGTCTCGACCTCACCCTTGGTACCCATCAGGTGGTACCAGTGCCAGGGCTGCGGTGTCGGGGCGGTGAAGGCATTGAGCTGGCGGTAGACCGTGTCCTTCGACAGCCTCATCAGCGCCACTTCCATGTCGGCAATCGGGAAGTCCGGAAGCACGTAGCCGGGCGCCCGCGTGCCCATGCAGGTGACCTCGACCACGTGGTCGTCGAGGATACGGAGGATGGGCGCCAGATCGTGCGGTGGGTACCAGATCGGGTGTGCCATCTGCCAGGACCGGCTCTTCACCGCATCAGGGGTGTCCCCGGCCTCTTCCCAGGTCAGCCGCTGGCCGGTCCTCGAGTCCTCCCAGTAGCGATGTGCAGCTCTGCCGTGGCAGTACTGACCTTCGGCGTAGAGTACCTTGCCGAGTCTTCCCTCGTCGACCATCTGTTTCCAGGCCCGAACGAACGGGGCGTGGCTGACCTGCTCGCCCATCGCGAAGGTCAGGCCGGTCTTCTCCACCGTCGTCACGATGTCCCAGCAATCTTCGAGCGAGTAGGCCAGCGGCACCTCGCCGATCGTGTGCTTACCGGCGGCCAGCGATTCGAGGATCAGGGCTGGCTGGTTCTCCGGCTGAACCACGATGGCGACGGCGTCCACGTCGGCCTCGGTGAGCATATCACCGAAGTCGGAAAATCCCTTTACCTCCGGGTCCGCCGCCGCATTGAGACCTGCCTGAAGCCTTGGTCCGATCGGGTCGCACAGCGCCACGACCTTGCAGCCGGGCACGGTCTTCATACACTTCAGCCAACCATAACAGCCCCGGTTGCCCAGTCCCGCCAGCCCCAGTCGCACGTCGTCCATGGCAAGATCTCCCTTGTGCCGTGTCGACGGTCCGTGAGACCGTCGGCCTCCGCGCCGCGCTGGCCGCCTCACTGCAGCTCTACGTTGGGCGGATGCGGTACCTGTAGGCGTTGGCGATCAGCCAGTGATCGGCGTCTTCTCCGAAACGGGTCATGTACATCTCGAGATCGCCGGTCTCGCGGTCCTCAAAGAGGTAGAAGTTGCTCAGCTGGAGCTCTGGCCCGTCTTCATCGGGGTTGTAGTCATCGACGACGGTAACCGTGTCCTTGCGCAGCGAGGGGCCGGCCTCATCGACTTCGGCGATCTGCAGAGGACGCCTGGGCAGGTTGCCCTCGGGCGGCTCCGGCGTGATATTGCCCACCCAGTAGAGCTTGCCGGTGCGGGAATGGCGCAACAGCTTGGAAAAGGTGGAGGGGGAGTAGAACTGCTCGCCCGTGTCATAACGCAGGTCGCTCACAGGCGACCACGTCCTCCCGCCGTCTTCGGATATGCTGAACCAGCGCCTGCCTGGTGACGTGGTCTTGCCTTTCCACTCCGGCTCGATGGCGACGGTGGAGCCGCGCACCTCGAGGAACAGGCGTCCATCGGCCAGCTGAGCGATTGTCGGCTCGGCCAGTCCACGCCCCGAGACGGTGTGCGGTACGGCAACCGGCTCGGAGACCTCCCAGGCATACGTGCTTCGGCTCTCATCCCAGCGGCCGATAAAGCAGCGGACGGCATCGACGAACTCGTCCGCACCCCCGTCATGGAGCGTGTGTGGGGTCCCGGCCGCGGGGTAGATGACGGTGCCCTCGCGGGTGGGGATCGCGTCGTAGCCGCCGTACATCTGGTTGGCATCCAGCTGTTCCTGCGTCGGGGTGTCGCCGAAACTCAGAACCGGGCCGTCCTCGAAGCATAGCTGACGGGGCTCGGACCACGTTCGGCCCTCGTCGGCCGACATCTGCCAGTAGTTGTGGTCGAACATCGTCTGCTTTCCGGTACGGAAATGCTCCTGGATGGCCTCCGCACCCGAGCCGAACAGGTGCCTCAGGAAGAGGAAACGCAGCGTGCGTCCGCCGACAAAATCGTGGCAGACGGCGAACGGAATCTGCTCCCAGTCCATTCCGTTGGAGGTCGTTCCGGTTCCCTCGAAGCCCTCCCACTCCGACCAGGTTCGGCCGTTGTCTTCGGACGTGCGCACGCGAAACGCGTCGCACCAGTCACTGGCGACCTCCTGGCTTCTTCGCTCCTCGCGCCGCAGACCGGGCCCCAGATATCGCACAGTGGCTGTGGGTGCTCGTTGCTCGCCCGCATAGGGGACGTGGACCTGCTTTTCTACGGTAGCGATTCCGCTCATGGTTGGCCTCGCTGGCTCTGTGGTGTCTACCCGAGGTGTCGGAAGTCGGCCTTGGCTGCTGTGCCGTAGCCGCACGTGATCTCGGGAAAGCGGTTCAGCGGCTCACCCCCGACGACGGGCACACAACGCGCATATGTGTTGTCGACCGCTGCGACATCACGAACGCCATCGGCCATCTGGATTCCGGGCAGACCGTCGTCAGTACCCTCTATCGTGCAGTCGTGGATGGCGATGTCGTGCGCTGCCGCCTCGATGGCGATCTGCGGCCCCTCATCGGCCGCGGCATTGCCCATGATCTCGCTATCGCGGATCACGCAGCTGTGGACCTCGACGGGCGTTGGACCCCTGCGGACCAGGACTCCGGGGCCACGGTTGTCTCGCACGCGACAGCCGGTGATCAGGTTGTAGCAGTCGCGGGTGCCGATGGATATGCCCGGCCCGTTGCTCTCGAACTCGCATTCGGAGACGGTGATGTGGTTGGCTCGCACGCAGAAGTAGAAGCCTGACGCATCATTCTGCGAGGCCGAGCAGCGCTCGTAGAAGCAGTTGGTGCTGCCGGCGCCGGGGTGCATGCCGTTCCCCGAGCACCTGTTGAAGCTCGAGTCCGCGACACGCACATCACGACAGATCTGGTGGCTCAGGCCGTCGCCGTGGTAGTTGTCGACGTGCACGTTGCTAATCTCGATGTCACGCGATTGGTAGAAGTAGATGGCGCCGCCGCGGCAGCTGTTCATAGGCATTTCCTGATCGTCGCGCCGCCCGTCGAGCACCAGGTCGGCGAGTGCCACCTCGCGGACGTTGTGTCCGAAGATCAAAGGGCTCGCGGTGGTGAGCCGAGGTCCATCATCGGCTGCGAGGTCCGAAGAGAGTCCCATGCTGAGACCCACCCAGCCGTTGTCGATCCACGTGATGCGTGCGAAGGTGTCGTAGAAACCCCGGCTGCGCTCCGCCTGGATCGATACGGTCATGCCCACGGACAGGCCGTCTGTCGAGACGAGCGGGACATCGCGCATACCATAGTTGTGGTAGCCGGTGAGGGGATAGGACCGCCCGGGACCTTTACGCAAGACCGTCGAGGCGCCCTGTCCGCGCAGCGTTACGCCTGACTGGACCTGGAGGCCGCGGTCGAGCTCGATGTCCAGTTCCGGGAGGACGACGGTACCTCCTTCCGGAGGCAAGGCGTCGATCGCCGCCTGGATCTTGGCGGCACTGCCCGCATCAGTCAACTCGATTTCCATTCGAAGGCTCCTGATCGGTGATCTTCTGCTTCCTTCACGTAGTGCTTCCACGTCAATTCGATCTGGCTCGTCAACGTATCGTCTACCGGTCGGACGACCTTGGCAGGGAAGCCCAGCACCAGAGAGCCGGGTGGTATCACCGTGTTCTGCAGGACCACCGCACCGGCGCCAACGATCGACCCCTCCCCAAGATGCACGCCATTGAGCAGGATGGACCCCATGCCGATGAGGCAATCGTCTTCTACGGTACAACCGTGAAGGATCACGCGGTGTCCCACACTGACCCTGTTGCCGATGGCGCACGGGAACCCGGTGTCGACATGCACCACCGAGAGATCCTGGATGTTCGTCTGGTCTCCGACCGTGATCGGGGCCATGTCGCCCCGGACGACCGTGTTGTACCAGACGCTGGCTTCCTTCCCGAGGGCGACATCCCCGATTACGACCGAACCCTTGGCAATGTAGGCGGTTGGGTCGATCACAATGGCATTCCTTCCTGTAGGGCTCAGCAGTCCTCGCAATAGGGCATCGCGTGCCTCAGCCGGGAATCACCTTGATCCTGTAGCGGACCGTGTCCGCCCTGAAATCCCTGGTGTTGAACTTTGGGGCCTCGGCCGGCGTCAGGACGAACTCACCGGTGACCCGATCGACGTAGTGGCCGAAATTGGTATAGCTGCGGTTCGCAGGCGCCCCCCGGGGAAACTCCTGTATGATGGTTACCGAATCTTTGATCAGACAGAACCGATCCGTATCCACCTCGGCCATCGTCAGGGGATAGCGCGGCGTCTGCTTGGTGACCGGGTGATCGAGAATGTTGGCGAACCAGTACGCCTTGCCTGTGTGGGGATCTCTTTCAAAGGCCGAGAG
>JASLMQ010000810.1 GCA_030746455.1 Candidatus Latescibacterota bacterium | reverse complement strand
CTGCCCGGTCGGCGGCGAGACCTATCCCAGCAACGATTTCGAGGCCTACTACCGAACGGGCATGCAGGACCGCAGCCTGCTCACGGGCCCCCATCCGGATGACGGCTTCGGCTGGCGGCCAGAGGGATCGCCCTACCGGTTCTGGTTCATCGCCCACTGCGCGTCGCGGATCTGGAGTATCGTCCTCTCCGGACTGGGAATGCTCAGCCAGGCCTACATGCTTAGCGGAGACCCGCGGTATGCCCACAAGGCCCTGGTCATCCTTGACCGACTGGCCGAGATCTACCCGGACATGGATTACGCGACCCAGGGGGTCTACTCCCTGGAGCTCTCGCCCGGGTACGACGGCAAGATCGCAAGCCTGATCGGCGAGACGCACACGGTGCACAACCTCTGCGAGGCATTCGACGCGGTGCGGGACGCCATCCCCGACGACCCGACCTTCGGGCCCACGGCGGACGCGACCCTGGCCAAGCTCGAAAGGGGCATCGTCGAGGCCGGAATCGAGGGTGTGTACATGGGCCAGGTGCGAGGGAATTACGGCATGCACCAGATGGCCCTGCTCTACGCCGCGGTCACGCTGGGCGATCAGAGAGAGATAGACCGCGCGGTGGACTGGGCGCTGAACCACACGGGCGAGGCCACGCGCCACAAAGAGATGTGGACGCTCATCGACGATTACGTCTTCCGCGATCGGGCCGGCCACGCGGAGGGGGTCAGCCTTGCGCTGGACAACCTCCACTTTCGCGAGGGCATCGGCTGGGAGTCCTCCCCCGGGTACAACGGGTCGTGGATCCGCCACCTGGCGCCCGTGGCCCAGCTGCTCGAGCGTCTGGGCATTCGCGTCTGGGACGAGCCGAAGTTCCGTCGCATGTATCGCTGGCCCGTGGAAATGGCATGCCTGGACGCCTTCACTCCGGCCATCGGCGACTCCGGGACCCTCTCGAGCGGCCTGATCCAGACCGGTCCGGACACGCTCCGGGCCGCGTACCGGGCCACACAGGACCCGCTGATCGGCGAGCTGCTCCGCAACCACCCTTTCGGCTACAACACCGTCGACAGTTTGTTCGAGGAGCCGCTGGACCCGGCTCCAAGCAAGGAGGGCGCCGCAGAGATCAGGCGCCTCACCACCGGCAGCCGCCTGATGGGCGGCTACGGCCTCGCCCTGCTCCGTTCGGGCCGCGGTGACGACGGCGCCGCCGTCTCGCTCTACTACGGACGGTCGGCCACCGAACACGGCCATTTCGACCGGCTGGTCCTGGAGTTGTTCGGCTGCGGCAAGCGGCTCATTCCCGACATGGGCTACGGCGACCACGCGTCGGAGGGCGATCCGCCCGCCATCTGGACGAAGAACACCTCCGCCCACGCCACCGTCGTCGTGGACGACCGACGCCAGGACACGCAGGCCCCCGGCCGGCTCACCGCGTTTGCCGATATGGATGGACTGCAGCTCGTCGAGGTGGATGCCCCGGACGCCTACAACCATGTGTCCGAGTATCGCCGCACGGTGGCCCTGGTCGATGTCGCCCCTGGCGTTCGATACGTGCTGGACCTCTTCCGCGTGGCTGGCGGTGACCGGCATGACTATGGGACCCATGGCTTCGACGGTGAGTTCAGCACCGAAGGTATCGACCTTGCCCCCCAGGCGAAGGGCACCCTCGCGGGAGAGGATGTCGAGTTCGCAGCGATCTACGACGACCCCGCGCTGGAGGACTTCGAGCGGAAGGGCCGGGCGTACTACACCTACCGCGGCAGCGGCTACTCCTACCTCCATCAGGTACGGCGAGGGAGGCCCTCCGGGACCTGGTCCGCCACCTGGCGCGATCGCGAAACCGATGCGGGACTTCGCACGACCTTCCTCCCCACGGACGAGGCGATCGTGGCCCTCGGTCCCGCGCCAAAGAAGCCGGGGAATCCCGATAGCCTGACCTTCGTGAAGCTCAGGAACAACGGCGAAGGGATCTCGAGCCAGTTCACTGCGGTCCACGAGCCCTTCAAGGGTGAGCCAAAGGTCGAATCGATCGAGGAGATCCAGCGGACCGATCGATCGATCGTCGTCAGGATCGGCCATGCGTTCGGCAGCGACACAGCGTCCTACACCATTGGGCCTTCGGGCCCCACGCTTTGCCTGATTCGCCGGGACGTCGACGGGCGAATCGCGCGAATCCACCGCATCGGTCGCGGCGAGATCCATTCCGACGATGGCGATCTCGGCATCGAGCGGTCCATCGCGGGAAGGATCGTCTCCGTCGATCCCGAAACCTCCACGATCGAAGTCGAGCGCGACAAGGACAGTCAGCCCTTCCAGAAGCGCGGCCTCGAGGGCAGCGTCCTGCGCATCACCAACGGCCGCCGTACAACGGCCTACACCATTTCCTCGGTCGAGAGTGAGGGCAGGCGCTACCGTATCGGCCTTGACGACGAGGCCTTCTGCATCGGCCGAATCGTCACCACCGGCATCAATGCCGACGGCTCCGGGCTCTCGACCATGACGTGCCTCTACCTGGCATCCCAGGGATTCTACCGGGGGGCGCGTCTCGTTGACGGCAAGCACGCCGTGTGGCTCCCGGTCGAGGACGTCAAGCTCTCACCCCATCGGCCGGGCTTTCGCCGCGACTGCGGCGTCGAACTGGTGGGCCACCACGACCTGGATGCGCACTTCGAGCCCGGTGAGCTCGCCTATCTTTACGATTTCGGACCGGGCGACGCAGTCTCCGTCGTACCGCACGCCACCGCGGTTCGCAGAGATGACGGGACGTTCCGTGTGAAGGGAAATTGCAGGGCGAAGATGGAGGGGCGTGCGACTTCGGGGACGTAACAGCACGCATCGCGCCGGGCTCCCACCTTCGCTGCTAGGCAGCTTCGGTGGACGGGGAACCCCGGCGCTCGAATACTCCAACCCCTCCTTCGTCGGGCTGGCCATAGGTCCGCACGACAGGATCCCACAACGGGATCACGACGCCAATCCTGAACGAGGGAGCGGCCGGGGCCGAGAATCGTACGAGATGCTCGACCCCTCCGAGGAGGTCTATGGCCCAAGTGCCCAAACGACCCGACCCGTCCACACCGATTGCCCTCCGTAGCGCCGTAGGCGCGAAGGAGGGTGTATCGAGGTGCGAGGTTCTGGAATCCTACAGAAGGCCGGGCATTCCGAGAGTTGGGCCTTCCCCTGCCGACGCTTCCTGACAGCCCCAAA
>JASLMQ010000809.1 GCA_030746455.1 Candidatus Latescibacterota bacterium | reverse complement strand
AGCATCAGGCCGTCTACAGCTTCACCCCGCAGATCACGGCCGCCGTGCTGTACCAGGGCCTCGTGATCGCCGGGTTCTGTTTCATCGTGGCCACCAGCCTGCTTCGGCGCTACCGGGCCAGCCGGCTCGGCGTGTTCGGCTTCATCACCCCGGTCTTCGGCGTGCTCCTCAGCAACCTCCTGCTCGGAGAGGGCGTTTCCGCCGGCCTCCTCGTTAGCGTGGTTCTCGTCGGAGCGGGCATCGCCATCGTCAACTCCGAGGCCTGAGTGGGGGCTGCTCCAGCTTTGGCAGTGATTCCCGATGGAGTGAGAAGTGAGAGGCAGAGGGTAGCTTTCAGCATACAGCGATCGGCCGTCAGCCAGACGGATCAATGGATGCGCCAGGAAGCGACTTCCATACGGGCGCACGATGGTGCGCCACGCGCAGGTTCTGCTGACTGCTGACTGCTGAACGCTGATGGCTGGTCATCTCCTCTGCCATCACCTGCAATTCAAGAGCCTCTATAGCCCAGCCTGGGAGTCTGCGCCCCCAACCAGCACCAGGGCGACATCCGCCACGTTGGTGCCCGTCGGCCCCGTGATCACCAGGTCTCTCAGCGGCTCGAAGAACGCGTAGGAATCGTTGTCCTTCAGGAAGGCATCCGCCGAAAGACCGAGGGCCTCAGCCCGGGCCAGGGTGTCCCCGTCCGCCACGGCGCCCGCCGCATCCGTGGGTCCATCCGTACCGTCGGTTCCGCCGCTGAAAAGGACCACGTTGTCCCATCCCGACAGCTGCATGGCACCGGCCAGGACCAGCTCCTGGTTCCGCCCACCCTTGCCCTCTCCACGAACCAGCACGGTCGTCTCTCCTCCTGCGATCACGCACGCGGGCGGACGCAGGGACGTCTTCGAGGTCAGGATCTCCTTGGCGATGGCCGTGTACACGTTGACGACCTCCCTGGCCTCGCCCTCCACCCGGGTCGACAGCACAAGGGTGTTGTAGCCCAGACCGTCGGCCTTCTCCCGGGCCGCCTCGACCGCGAGCCCATTGCTGCCCACCACCAGGTTCTGACAGCGCGCCAGCTCCTCGTCCCCCGGCTTGGGCGTCTCGGGAATCTCGCCCGCTTCGCCGGCCCGGAATCGGTCACGCACCGTCTGTGGGACGTCGTCCGCAATACCGTATCGCGCCAGTATTTCGCAACAGTCCTTGAAGGTCGACGGGTCCGGTACCGTGGGCCCCGACGCGATCGCGTCCATCGGATCGCCGATCACGTCCGAAAGCATGAGCGTTGCCACCCGTGCCGGCGAGGCGGCGCGCGCCAGGCCGCCGCCCTTCACCCGCGAGAGGTGCTTGCGGATCGCGTTCAGCTCCACGATATTCGCCCCACACCCCAGCAGCAGACGGGTTGTCTCCTGCTTCTCTTCCAGCGAGATCCCCTCCGACGGGGCCGGCATCAGGGCAGATCCCCCCCCCGAGATCAGGCAGATCACGAGGTCCTGATCACTCGTGTCGTCCAGCAGGTCGAGTATCTCGTCCGTGCCCGCCACTCCCGCCTGGTCGGGAACGGGATGGCCGCATTCGGCCGTGCGGATCCGCGTCAGCGGCTCGGCGTGTCCGTACTTGGTGTTGATCAGCCCTGCAGCGACGTGGTCCCCCAGGATGTCTTCCAGCGCAACGCCCATCCGAGGCGATGCCTTCCCGGTCCCCACGACCAGAACCCGCTCGAACGCCGCCAGGTCGTAGCTCTCCTCACCCACCAGAAGCGTTTGCCCATCGAGGCTTACGAAGCGGCGCATGCACAGCTCGGCGTCCACCGCCGAAACCGCGGCACGGAAGATCGCATCGGCGTCCCGCCTCATCTTCTCCACGGTGAATCCGCTCATCTGAGACGCTCCTCGTAGTCCACAACCGCCTGTTCCTGTACCTCTTCCTCGATCGACCCCGGACGCCTTTCCCGCACCAGCGCGATCGCCTCGGCCGCCGCCATTCCCCTACGCACAAGGTAGCACGCCAGCATGGTGCCCGTTCGGCCATAGCCGCCAAGGCAATGCGCCACCACCCGGTGTCCGCCCTCGAGGCGCGCGTCCACGAACCGTACGAAGCTGTCGATCTGCTCCTGCGAGGGTGCCGTTCGATCCACGACCGGGAGGTGGATGACCTCGAGCCCTGACGCCCCGATCACGTCGGGATCCAGAGGGGTCTCCGTCATCGACGCGATCGAGTCGACCCCCTGCTCCGTCAGGAACGCCAGATCGGATTCGAGCCGCTCGGTGGCCATCTCGAACCGGTCCACCGCGTTGCCCTCGCTGCCGAAGCCTTCGCGGTACGATGCGAGGATCCCCCAGATGTCGCGGAACTTTCTGTACATCTCCAGCATCCTGCGTTCCGCCTGGAAGGCGTCGCTCGTGCGCAGGCCGATGCGCTTCGCCAGACCCAGCCGGTCGGACGAGCGATCGGGATGGAGCCACAGCCACGAAAGGAAGCGGCGCTCGTGGGGCATCATCTCTCCCGACAGCTCCAGCCCGCATCCGGGCCTCGCCATCCCGGCAAGCTCCCCGTCGATGATCCAGCCGAAGTTACGCGGCACGGGCCTATCTCCCTATGCTGAACGTGGTCGCCGCGCGCGCACTCTTGCCCGAGTTCTCGTCCGTCACGCGCACCCGGAGGATCTGCTTGCCCGGCTCCGTGGCGGACATGTCGAGCTCCAGATAGGCACGGTCGTCGATGTCATTGCCGGCGTGCTCGTACTGGATGGTGATGATACCAGCATCCTCGCTCTGCCCGATCAGCTTCCCTAGGCCGCCCAGGATCCGGGCTCCCACGGACTTCCGCTCCATGGACCGCACTTCGTAGGATACGCTGTAGCGCGTGGCCCCGAACTCGTCCCGGGTGAGGTTGTAGATCTCGTAGTAGATGTAGATGGGCTGACCCGGGAGGTAGGACCGCGATGCCATAGGCACCACCAGGATGTCCTCCTTGAGGAACTGGCCCTCCTCCGCGACATCGATCGACGACGCCAGCTCGATATCGCTCAGCCTCAAGCTCTTGCCCCCGTAGCCCTTGACCACCCGTTCCTGTCTGTAGACACCGGTCCGTCTTGATGACCGGTCCATCACCTGGACCTCCACCCGGTAATCTCCCGGAGCCAGTGCGATTCGGTCCATCGCGGGAAGCAACCGGCCGGCAGAGGTGTCCGCGGCGCCCTCGGCCCGCCGCACCATGTCGTGGCTGGTCCGGTACACCTGCTGACCCGCATCATCGTACACGGCCACGCCCCTCGACAGGCGGGCCATCCGGCCGCCATCCGGGATCTCGGCGTAAGTCAGCCCTCGGGTCGGAACGCCATAGTAGACTTCCAGATCGGTTTGGCCCTCCTGTCCCTTGAACGCTGCGGTGTAGAAGTAGAAGTCCAGTGGCCCCGTCGCGAAGTCCGGCCTGTAGGTCGTTGGCTTACTGGCCGCGATGCGAGGAATTTCCGTCCTCGGGTTCATGTCTCGCCAGATCCGTGCGATCTTGTTCGTACCCATAGGAAGATCCACGAGATCGTATGGACCGGGGTAGTTGCGCTGAACGTAGGTGACCTCGATCCCTGGCCCCACCCCGGTGTAGATCCAGTACTCCCAGACGCCGCTCACTGGGTAGACGGGCCAGCCCAGGATGGCCGAACCGGCAATCTGCTCCTTCAAACCGCCAGTCATTCGCCTCTGGTCCTGCGCCATCTTCTGCTGTCCACCCCGCAGGTTCGACGTCAGCATGTCCTCCCGGTTCTTTGCCAGGGCGGCCCCCGCCTCCCCTGCCCTCCGGACCAGCCGATCCTTCACGGCCACCACCTTCGGGTCCCTCTCGAGACGGATGTTGTTCGATCGACTCATGTGGTCCGGGTCGCCGTAACGGATGTAGACCTCCCCCCGCGCGTCCCAAGGAAAAATGTAGGTCCCGAAGTGCTCCCGGGCGAAGGCCACACGTCGACAGTGCTCGAGGTATCGCTCGTTTGCCTCGGTCACCGGAGCGGGGTCCCGGTCGCGCCAGAAGGCCTCGGCGAGCCCCTTCCACTCCTCCTTCGGCGCTGCCTTGAAGCGCGCCAGATCCTCGCCTCTGGAAACAAGGCTGAGGTCATGGAAGAGCGCCTGCTCCTTCGGCGCGAGTCCCTTGACATAGGCCTCGAACAGCGTCTGGGATCTGTCGAAGGACCTGCCGGCCCTGTAGACGTCCGCCAGCTCGAGGAGCGCCCTTCGCTGGTGCGGATTCTGCACGTCCACGACACCCCTCAAAATCCCAACGGCCTCGTCGATTCGCCGGGTCACCTTGAGGACCATTGCCAGGTGCAGCCGCGCACCATAGTGTTCCGGCAGGACCTTCAGCTGTTCCCGGTAGCTCTCTTCGGCCTTCTCGTAGTCGCGGTCATCCTCGTGGATACGGCCGATCCGGAACAGCGCGTCGGGGTGGCCCGGATCGATCTTGAGGACCTTGCGATAGGCCCCCAGGCTCTCGCTGCTGCCGTACATCTGGTAGGTCTGGGCCAGGTTGTACTGGGCCTCGGCGTAGGTCTTGTCGGCCCGGACGGCGTCGGCGAAGAACCGGATGGCACGACGCAGCTCGTTCTCGCGCTTCTGGTACACCAGTCCCAATCCGTTGTAGGCCGGGGCGTGCTTCTTACGCTTCCGCAACGCGTCCTTGAAGGCCTTCTCGGCACCATCGAGATCGCCACGCTCGAGTTGCACGTGACCGAGGCCGACATAGGAGGGCGCATGCTTCTCATCGAACCCGATCGCCGCACGGAACCGCTCTTCTGCCTCATCCAGTCGATCCTCCTCGAGGAGCGAGACCCCCTCACGGTGAAGCGATTCGACTCGTGCCGCCTCTTCCGGCGACAGGGCCTTCTTCGCTTGGATCTCAGATGGGCAAATTGCCCAGAGAACCAGGGAGAAGACGATCGTGCGACGCAGCCAAAGCATACTTTCGAATCCTCCTCCTTGGGATTCTGACCAAAACTCCGTAATGATAAGCAAATCCACCGAGAAACACAAGCTTAGGGCGCCTGGAGTCAGCCTGCAGAGCCCCCCTGGGGGCCCCCCACGTCGTGAGCCGCTCCCAGGAGCGACATGTAGCTCGTGATCCACTCCGCAGCGGCCCGATTGCTTCCCTCCAGGTAGGCAATCTGGATCCAGAGCGTGAGCCCGCGGAGCAGGGCGAGACCCAGGAACACCGGCAGAAGTCCCCACTCGAGCCGGGACAATGCCGCCTCTTCGTCATACGCCTGGAGAAAGGCTCGGCGTTCGT
>JASLMQ010000808.1 GCA_030746455.1 Candidatus Latescibacterota bacterium | reverse complement strand
CCGCGGCGATCATCCCCAGGAGCACGGCCTCACCGTGCTTGTATGTGTCGAAGTTCGTCATCACCTCGACGGCGTGGCCGACCGTGTGACCGTAGTTCAGGATCTCCCGGAGTCCCTTCTCTGTCTCGTCGGCCGCCACCACGCCGGCCTTGATCCTGCAGTTCTGGGCGATCAACCAGTCCAGCCGCCCGGGCTCGATCTCCAGGCCGACCACGGCCTCCAGGTTCTCCTCAAGGAAGGCGACCAGATCGGAGTCGCGAATGAGGCCGTGCTTGATCACCTCGGCCATCCCGGCCCGAAGCTCGCGCTCGGGAAGCGTCGTCAGCGTCTCCGTGTCGATGAACACCAGCCTCGGCTGGTGGAATGCGCCGATCATATTCTTGCCCAGGGGGTGGTCCACGGCGGTCTTGCCCCCCACGCTGGCGTCCACCTGGGACACGATCGTCGTGGGCACCTGGACGTAGTCGATCCCACGCTGGTAGGTCGCGGCCAGGAAGCCCGCCGTGTCACCCACCACGCCGCCGCCGAGCGCGACGACGCAAGACCCTCGGTCGAGCCCCGAGCGGATCAGGTCACCAAACAGCGACGAAGCCGTCTCCAGTGTCTTGTGGGCCTCACCGTCCGGCATTGTGACCACGCTTGCCGAGATTCCAGCGCTCTCCAGACTCTGTCGCGCGGGCTCCAGATAGCGCTCGGCCACCGTCGGGTTGGTCACGATGGCCGCCGACCTTCCGAGTCCCTGTGCGACGTAGGCCTCGCCGAGCCCATCGAGAATACCGTGCCCGATCTGTATGGGGTAGCTTCGCTCACCCAGGTCCACTGTCACGATTTCCATAGCGCGTGCTCTCAATCCTCGCGTCAGAGCTTCAGTATCCTGGCTGCATTGCCTCCCATGATGTGCTCCCGCGCGGTTTCGTCCAGCCCGAGGCTCTCGATCACCATCGTGGCCACCTTGGGATACTGCAGCGGCATGTCCGTTCCGAAAAGCACCCTCTCCGTCCCGAGCTCCGCGATGATCTCGGTGAGTCCAGGATTGGGTGGACTGCTCAGGAACCGACCGGACGTCTCGATCGACCAGTTCTTCACCTCCGAAGCGTCCCTCACCATGCGGCGTATCTGCCCCGTCGCCCCCCGTTCCAGAACGAAGTGCACATCCGGGAAGGCGCGGAAGAGCGTCAGCACATCCGCCGGCTCGACCGCCGGAAGGTCGGCGAGCAGCCAGTGCCGCTGCCGCTCGTCCTCCACGCGGAAGGCGATGCACAGCGGCACGCCCTTCTCTTGCGCGACGGCGGCAACGTCTCTCACACACGGGTCGGTCAGAACGTAGCCGTGGTAGTTCGGGTACAGCCGGATCGCCCTCATGCCCATGGTATCGATGCACAGGGCTGCATCCTCCTCCGCCTCCGCGTAGGCGGGATTGACCACGGCGGCCGGGATCAACCTGTCTCTGTGACCGGCGATCCGATCGACAAGCAGCTCGTTGCCCTTCTGTGCGTTCCGGTACATCACGCACTCGAGCCCCGAGACGAGAAGCCGGTCGATCTCCTCCCGATCCATCAATCCCATCAGCCCGTCCGTGTCACTGTACGGTACGTGGCGGAAGGCGAAGTGCCCCAGGGAGCCAAGGAAGTCGATCGTCATGACAGCGGCCCCCTTTCTGTGAGTAGCCTGAGCACATTCTCGCCCAGGACGAGCTCCCGCTCCCTCTCGCTGAGATTGGCACCGTAGATCTTCCCCAGAGACGCATGGAGGCAGTTGTCGGTGCCGAAGATGATCCGATCTGCGCCCACCTCGCGGACCCCGAACTCCGTGGAATCGGTGTCGACCCCCGACCCGCAGGTGCAGGGATAGATGTTCGGTACCGACTTCACCGCCTTGATGCCGTACTCCCAGTCCCCCAGATTGTAGTGCGCCATAATCAGCACCGCCTCGGGGTACCGCCGGGCCAGATCGACCAGCTCGAGCACATCGGTTTCACCGGGATAGCGTCCTGCACGCTCCGGCCGGGCCGACTTGCCCATAAACGTGTGGAAGAGCACCGGGATCTTCAGCTCGATCGTCTTCTCGATCAAGGGATACAGCGTGGGGTCGCTCGCGCGGATCGTGTAGGACTGCTTCAGCCCCCGCACGTCGTGCTCCTCCACCGACCGCTCGAGGTAGTCGAGGGCCTTCTGCCCCTCCGAATGGTCGGCCCGGCCGAAGGCGATCACGACATCCGGATGGCTCTCTCGGAGCTCGAACACCACCCGATTCGGATCTTCCTCAGCCTTTCCGGACGTCATCCCCGTCAGGAAGGCGCAGATCTTGTCGACCCCCGCCTTCCGACTCGCCTCTACGAACGCATGGTTGTAGGCCATGTCCTCGAAGAGGTGGGTGTGCACGTCAACGATCATCGGCCTCCCCCTGCTTGTGCCAGTGCTTGGGCGCTCTTGCTGAGCGCCTCAACCGCCAGCGCGGCGGTCTCTTCGGGCGTCCGTTCCTCCGTCGAGGTCACGAACACGTCCGCCCGACGATAGTATCCTTCCCGCTCACTCAGCATCTGGCGTATCCGCTCCATCAGTTCGGGATCTTCCAGGCCGGACAGGAGCGGTCGCTCGTCGCTTCGCGTCACCCGTGTGTAGATGGTCTCCACCGAGGCCTCCAGGCAGAGGCACACGCCGGCGCGCTTCATCACCTCCCAGTTTGCCTCCTGCGTGATCGCGCCTCCGCCCAATGCGATAACCGAATCCGGCATCTGAGCGGCGGCGACCACGCACTCGTGCTCGATCCGTCGGAATTCACCCTCCCCCTCCGCCATGAAGATCTCGGCAATCGGCTTTCCGGCGGCCTCTTCCACCAGGACGTCCGTATCCACGAAAGGGCGCCCCAGCAGATCGGCCAGCAGGGGACCGATTTTGCTCTTCCCCGTAGCCATAAAGCCCGTGAGGAAGACCTGTCTGCCCTCGAGCAGGTTCATGCCGCCTCGCCGCCCTGCGTCTCTTGCCGCTTGGCGCGCTTCTGCTTGTAGCAGGCCTCGCAGTTCCACAGAGGGGGCTTCATCATCGCGTTGTAGTCCCTGTCAACGACGTCCCGGCGGAGGCTGGACGTCTCCTGACCGCAGGTGTCGCAGACCAGCTTCTCGTTTGCCTTTCCCATGCTCCAATCCCTCAGGTCTCAGCCTGGCGTCGCGCATCCACCCTGTCGCACCTACATCTCCTCGGGGGCCTTCATGCCCAACAGACCCAGTCCGTTGGCCAGAACCACCGTGATCGCGTAGACGAGTGCGATGCGCACGCGGGTCAGGTCCTCGTCCTCAGAGACGACCCGGTGCGCGTTGTAGAACCGGTTGGCTTCGTTGCAGAGATCGATCAGGTAGGAAGCGATCAGCGAGGGCTCGCCCGCATCCGCGGCACTCTGTATCTGCTCGGGGAACTGAGCCAGACGTTTGACCACCGCCACGGTCTCGGGCTCCGTCAACAACGACAGGTCAGGATCCGGGGGAGGTACGGGCTTGCCATACTTCCGCAACACGCTCCGGTAGCGCGCGTGGGTGTAC
>JASLMQ010000807.1 GCA_030746455.1 Candidatus Latescibacterota bacterium | reverse complement strand
TAGCCTATCGACTCCAGTACCTCGCGCGCCACCTCCCGGTCATCGAAGTGCCGCCTTTCGCGTCCAACGATCTGATAGTCCTCGTGGCCCTTGCCAGCGATCAGCACCACATCCCCCGACTGCGCTGTCCGGATCGCTTCGGATATGGCCCGCTCTCGGTCTGGTTCGACGGAGTGTACGGAATCCCCAACCCCAGGGAGGATCTCGGCGATGATGGCCTCGGGGTCCTCCGTCCTGGGGTTGTCCGAAGTCACGATCGTCCTGTCGGCGAGGTCCCCTGAAATACGGCCCATCTGGGGTCGCTTGCCCCTGTCCCGATCGCCCCCGCACCCGAAAACGCTGATCAACCGTTCCTCGGCAAGTCCCCGTGCGGCCCTCAATGCGTTCTCGAGGCTGTCAGGCGTGTGGGCGAAGTCCACGATCACGGCGAACGGCTGCCCCAGGTCGACCTCCTCGAAGCGCCCCGGCACCCGAACGTCGCGCATCGCCTCCTCGATCGTCCTGGGATCGGCGCCCATCGCCAGGCCAACTCCCGCGGCGGCTGCACCGTTCCAGAGGTTGAACCGGCCCCGGAGCGCGAGCGACAGCTCCATCGGGCCCGAGGGCGTCCCAAGCGACAGTGCCGTCCCGCGGCGGTCCGCTCGTCCTTCCAGGATGCGGATGTCCGCATCGTCGCACGTGCCGTAGGTCACGATCTGTCCCCGGCAGCACGCAACCAGGCGCTCTGCTGCCGGATCGTCGATGTTCACGACCGCGTGTGCTCGTGAATCCAGGTTGTCAAAGAGCATGGCCTTCGCGGCCAGGTAAGCGTCTTCGGTCTTATGGAAGTTCAGATGGTCCCGCGACAGGTTGGTGAACACCGCGGCTTCGAAGGGAATGCCGTACACCCTGTCCAGAACCAGGCCGTGGGAGGTCACCTCCATCACGGCTGAGCGGCAGCCCCCCTCCACCATCTCCCTGAACATCCGCTGGAGGCTGTCCGCCTCTGGCGTCGTGTTCGCCGACGGCTCGCGTCGCGCCCCCACGAAGTACTCAACCGTGCTGATCATCCCCGGCTGCCATCCCGCCGTCTTCAGGATGGCCCGGATCAGATAGGCCGTGGTGGTCTTTCCGTTGGTGCCCGTCACCCCGACCACGCGAAGCGAATCGCAGGGGGACCCGTAGAACCGCTCCGCCATCACGGCAAGCGCCCGCCGGGTCGAGTTCACCTGGAGGACCGCTGCAGGACCCGCCTCGACATCCTCTTCGACAACCACAGCCGCCGCGCCGGCCGCCACGGCATCCGGCACATAGGCGTGCCGGTCTTCCTCCTCACCCCCCCGAATCGCGACGAACGCGAATCCGGGGCCGACCTGTCGCGAATCGGCCACCAGGCCTGTCACCTCAGGGTCGCCGCCCCGCAGCAGCCTGGCTTCGGGAAGCGTGGAGATCAGGTCTTGAAGCCTCATTCTCCCGCCCTTCCCTCCGCAGCTGGAATCCCCACGGCTATCCGCTCTGCGCTCGGCAGCTCACCCGACAGGTTGTCCCGCGTCGTACCACCTGTCCCGATCCCGGGCTCTGCGAGACAACGCTTCCACTCCCCTCCGTCGTCACATGGAGTCCCGCAGAGGTGAGACGGAACACGGCTTGCCGGAGCGGGATACCCGTGACATCCGGAATCCGAACCGAGCCCTCAGCATCGGCCGGTGTCACCGATCCCAGGTGGATCGTGATCTCCCCAGGGGCTACGGATGGTTCCGCCGCCTGCGCCACCACCCGATCTCCAGATCCCTCGAACCGCGACCGCAGGCCGTTGCGATTCAACACCCGCGTAGCCGCGTTGCCGGGAAGCCCATCGAGTACGGGCGTCTTCGGCGTTGTGTATTCGCCGTCAGTGGGGAGTCCTGTCGCGCTGTGCCGGACCGATGACCTTCGGAGGCTGAGAATCCTTTGCACGATGCAGCTGAATACGGGTGCGGCGACCTGGCTTCCCCACCGGATACCCTTCGGGCTGTCCACGATAACGGCACAGAGGAATTCGGGGCGCTCCGCAGGCAGGAATCCAATGAACGAGGAGTTGTACAGGTCCGGGTCGTATCCCCCCGATCCCGGAAGCGCCTTCTGAGCCGTGCCCGTCTTACCCGCCACCCGATAGCCGGCGACCCGCGCGTTGGCGCCCGTTCCCCTTGCCACGACCCCTTCCAGAATTCGGGTGACCTCCGCCGCCGTCTCCGGAGAGACAACCTGCCTGATCACCTCGGGAGGGCGATCGCCTGAAGGGCTGTCCGCCTCCGGTGCATCCATCGTGATCCGCGGGACGAGCAGCCGGCCGCCGTTGGCGATTGCGGCGTATGCCGAAACCATCTGCAGCGCAGTCACGCCGATCTCCTGACCGATCGATATGGTCTCCAGCGAGCGCTTCGACCAGCGGGTCGGGTGCTTCACCTCACCGGGCACCTCTCCGGGAAGTCCCACGCTGGTGATGCTTCCGAATCCGAAGAGCCGGATGTATCGGAACAGATCCACTGTACCCAGATCCTGGCCGATCTTGATGGTGCCGATATTGCTCGACTCTTCTATGACCTCTGGTACCGTAAGCCACGCACTCGGGTGGCTGTCACGAATCGTCCCACCGGCCACGGCCAACTCGCCGTTCTCGCAGAAGATCCGGTCGCTCGAACCGATGCGACCCTCTTCCAGCGCTCCGGCGAGTGCCACCACCTTGAAGGTCGATCCGGGCTCGAAGAGATCGGTCACTGCACGGTTGCGTCGCGTTTCTGCGTTGTAGGATGCGAACCCATTGGGATCGTACAGAGGCACGTTGGCCATCGCCAGGACTTCGCCCGACATCGGCTCCATCACGATGGCGATACCGCTGCGGGCCTCGAACCGGTCGACCGCCCCTTGTAGCTCCTCCTCGACGATGGACTGATAGTCCGCATCGATCGTGAGCACGAGGTCCGACCCATCCAGCGGCATGCGACGCACAGCACCGAACGCACCCAGGCGCTTCCCTCGGGCATCGACTCTGCAGAGCATTTCGCCCGGAGTCCCCTGCAGCCTGGCGTCGAACGCCAGCTCGATGCCCTCGATCCCGATGTTGTCGATATCGGTGTATCCGAGGACCTGCCCTGCCAGGGTACCCATAGGGTAGCTGCGCCGCATCTCGACCATGCGCCCGACCCCCTTCATCGACTCCTCCTCGGGGGGGCCTTCCTCGACCTTTCGCGCCAGCCAGACAAAGGACCGGTTCTTTCGGAGCCGTTTGAGCATCTCCGCGCTGCTCTCGCCAGAGCGGCGCGAGAAGCGGACGGCAATGGCCCGAAGGTTCTCAAGCTCGAAAACGTTATTGACAAAGAACGATTCGGCTTCCAGGTTGGTCGCTAGAACGCGACCGTGGCGATCCAGAATCCGCCCCCTGTTCGCCTTGAGTTCAGTCGTCTTCTCGTGCTGGCTCCGGGCCTGGGCCGAGTAGGACTCACCGTCCCACGCCTGGAGGGTCGCCAGCCGATAGGCCACGACCAGGACGAATCCGATGCCAACCAGCGATACGGCCCTCAGCCGGCGGATGTGTCGTGCCTCAATCTGCATCGGGCTTCACCCGGCCCGATTTAGCGCCCGCCGGCGTTTGGAGGTAGAGGTTTCGGGGTGGCTCCGAAGGAAAGACCATTCCAAGCTTCTCCGCCGCAATACTCCGGATCCTGACGCTGTGCTGGAGCCCGGCGACCTCCACCCTCAGGCGATCCTGCCGATGGATCAACGCCTCCCGCTCGCTCCGGAGACGGATCAGCTCCTCGCCCTGCCGCATCGTCTTCACGTGGCCCCAGAGGTAGACCAGCAGTCCCAGGACCAACACCACAACGGCTAGGAAGTAGGATCGGTACGCTTTCGGCGTCGACTCTGCGGGGTAGTTCATAGCTGAAGGCCGATACCCGGTGCCCGTGGTTCCCACGATCCTCGGCTTGGGCCCGGAGCCTCAGAGATGCTTCCCGGCCGCCCGATCCTTCTCCATCTCCGCGAGCCGTTCGCCGACCCGCAGCGTGGCGCTGCGCGATCTTGGATTGCGCGCCACTTCTTCGTCTGTCGCACGGACGCCTCGAGGTGTAAGCACCTTCAGTTTGGGAAGCCGTCCGCACCCGCAGACCGGCAGATCCGGAGGGCAGATGCACCCTCGTTCGGACTGCCGGAAGCTGCGTTTGACCACTCGATCTTCCAGCGAGTGATACGTTAGAATCGCAACACGTCCCGATGGCTTCAGCAGATCGACGGCCGCCGGCAGGGCCTCCTCCAGACAGGCGAGCTCGTCATTGACCTCGATCCGAATCGCCTGGTAGACCCGGGCCAGTGATTTGGTCGTCCTGGAACTCCCGATGGCCCTGGCGACCAGATCCGCCAGCTCCGATGTCCTCTCGATCGGTCCCTGCTCCCGCGAGCGACAGATGGCGCGAGCGATCCGTCCCGCCGCTCGATCCTCGCCAAACTCCTTCAGGACCCGCGTCAGGTCTGCCTGGGAGTAGCCGTTCACCACCTCCCGGGCCGATCGAGCCGAGTCGGGTCCCATCCGCATATCCAGAGGGCCATCGTGCCGGTAGCTGAAACCCCGTTCGGCCCTGTCGATCTGGTGAGACGATACCCCCAGGTCCATCAGGATCCCGTCTACCTTCGATATCTCGACCTCGGCCAGCATCTGGGACATCCGCCGGAACGACCCCTGCAGCAGGATCACACGAGGTCCGAACTTTCGCAACCGGCTTGTGGCCTCTGCGACTGCATCCGGATCGCGATCGATGCCGACCAGCTTGCCGACCTCCTCGAGGCGATCTAAAAGATGCTCGGCGTGTCCGCCACCCCCTACGGTACCATCGACGTAGGTGCCCAGGGGATTCCACAGCAGCCATTCGGCCGTCTCGAGCCCCAGAACCGGAATGTGGAACTCTGAATCCCCCTCAGCCATGGTGCGCCTGTCAAAGAACGGTCTTGGCTATGCCTCGAATCCTGTGTCCCGGCCATCCCCTCGTGGTGATCCCACATCATCAGGGGGCTCGGTGGACAGTTTTCGCATATTGTCCTACATTAAAAGAGGTCCATTTCTTCAGCGATCTCTTCCAGCTTCTGGTCGGCCTCGTCCATATAGCTGCCGTAGCGCTCTGGACTCCAGATTTCGATGCGGTCCACCACACCGATCACGGTGGCCTTCTCGGTGATCTCGGCCTGATCCAGCAGCTTTCGGGGGATCAGCATCCGGCCCTGACGGTCCATTCGCGCCTGGATGGCACGCCCCGCGACGGCACGTCGCAACTGGCGGCTCTGTCGGGTGCCGCCGTCGAGATCCAGCAGCTGGCGAAGCACCTGCTTCCAGCTGGTCGGATCGAAACCGGCCAGACAACCGTCGAACCACCGAGCGATCACAAAGGTCTCCACCCCCATCGGCAACGCCTTCCGGAGGGGTGCTGGTACGAACAGGCGTCCCTTCGGATCGACAGGGATGTCTTCGTATTCGCCTATGAATTGGGGAGTGTCGTCGACCATGGCCTGATCCAGAGAGGGAATCTGGAAGCCTGCTTCTGAACCCACCAGGTTCAGGAATTGTCACCCTTATCCACCACTTTGCTCCACTTTACACCACCAACTTAGGGACTGGGATGGCAAAAGTCAAGCATTTTCTAGGACCAGTTTTTCGCTTTATCTCCAAGAAAAACAACATGGTGCACATAAGGGCAGATATTGCATTTTCTCGCTTTCATAGCTGAGCCTGGGTGCGCACCACCACATTTTGTGGGGTGGTGTGCACCACCGTCCCATCTGTCGTTGAAGGCAGCCGTGTGCATCGGCATGTCGGGGAGCGTAGAGTGGACCGCACCCATTCCCTTAGCCAACCCTTTGGGGCCTTGCTCATCCTGGGGGTCCTCCTTGCCGGGATCGCGCGTTGCGACGGACCCCGTGCCCCGGAACGTGGCCTATCCGACGGCAGGTTCGCCCATCTAGCCGTCGAGATCGTTCGACTTCATCGGGAGCACGCGGGTCAACCGGATAGCCTTTCCGCTGCCAGAGCGGCGCTCCTTCGGCGTGAAGGCCTCACGCACGACGACATCGAGAGGTTCATCGCTCAACGCCAGGACGATCCCGATGCGTGGGAGGGCATTCTCCGCGCGGTCGCGGAGAGACTCGAGGCGGGGGCCAACGCGAGCGCCACGGATTCCGTCGTCCACAGGTCCCTGATGATCCCCCTCCCCGATACCGTGAAGACGGCTGGCCAGCCCTGAGCGATCTCCGTGTAGGCCGGATCAGCAGCCGGCCCGGTTCCCCTGAACGCAGAACGGGCAGAGACCGCGAGGATTGTGTCCTCATCGAATCTCTGCCCGTTCTCTTTTCCCCTGGACCCCGACTCCAGATCCAGATCTTCTAGCTACAGCCTATGGGTCGTCTCGCCTCTCAGTTAAACCACCCGAAGATCCTGCTAATATCCCCAAAGGTCACGTAAATCATCAAGAAGATGAGGAACGCGAAGCCCACCTGCTGGAGGACTTCCTTCTGGCGGACCGACAGGGAGCGCCGCACCACGGCCTCCACGCTCAGGATCATCAGATGACCACCGTCCAGCATGGGGATCGGCAGCAGGTTCAGTACCGCCAGGTTCACGCTCAGCATCGCCATGAAGCCCACGAGCCGCTCCCACCCCTGCTGGGCGCTTCTGCCGGCCATCTGAGCGATGGCGACCGGGCCCGCGAGCGCGCGGCCCGACACCTGGCCGGACACCAGATCCTTGATGAACTTGTAGATCGCAGTGGTGTGGCGGACCAGATCGCTGCTGCTGCGCGACAGGGCCGTGACGAATCCCACCGGCCGGCGGGCCATCGACTCGAGGGGCGGGCCGATTCCGATCAGGCCGATCGTCTCACCGTCGACGCGCTCCGGCCTGGGCGCGATCATCACCGACATCTCCTCGCCGCCACGG
>JASLMQ010000806.1 GCA_030746455.1 Candidatus Latescibacterota bacterium | reverse complement strand
AGGAAGACGGCGGGCATGTACCGACGAAGGGGATAGCCGGCCGTTGGACTGAGCACGCGGAAGATGTAGAAGGGAATGATGGGCACGAACGCCGCGGTGAATATCACGGCAAAGGGGGCCTTGAGGAAGTACTGACAGGCGCCCTGGTAAACGTCGCTCTCACGGATGCTGCGAAGCCGCCTGGCCTCGAAGGCGAAGTTGATGGCCTTGTAGTCCAGAAAGCACGGGACGACGGCGCCCAGAGCCGCCACTACGGCTACGAGATGGGGGACGTAATATCTTCCGAACAACACAGTGATCGGCTCGTTGGGCAGACCGACCACCGAATTGCACGGGACCGAACAGAGGAACAGGATGACGAGGTTGCGGTAGGAGGGGAAGAGGAACACGGCTGGCAAGCAGACCATGGCAATGCCGCCAAGGATCGTGAGGAACAGCTGCCAGTCCCTGTTCAATTTCATAGGCTCGTCCCCATACTATTGAGAGGTTTGGACGTGTAAATTTGGTTCAGGCAGGAAGATAAGTCAAATGCTTTTTTTCGATTCCACGACGGAGGAGCCGGTGATGGGGCAAGATGCAGGGCTAAGGGTTTGACTCCTTCGCACGGGTTTGATATCATTCCGTGCCCAGTTCGACACCGTTACCGTCTACCTGCGGGGGTCCCAATGCCTGAGAGGAAGCGGCTGTTCCTGGTAGATGGATCGGCGCTGGCCTACCGGTCCTACTTCGCCTTCATACGTAATCCCCTGGTGAACAGCAAGGGCGAGGATACGAGCGCTGCCTTCGGATTTACAAGGACGATCGTGGATGTGATCGAGGCCCACCGTCCCGACTATCTGGGTGTGGCGTTCGATACGGGCGGCCCGACCTTCCGACATGAGCAGTTCGCCGAGTACAAGGCCACACGCGAGCGCATGCCCGAGGACATGCGGGACCAGCTCCCGAGGATCCGCGAGGTGCTGGATGCCCTGCAAGTCGCCGTCTTCGAGGTCGAGGGCTTCGAGGCCGACGATGTGATCGGGACCCTCGCGATGCGCGCGGCGGAGGCGGAGATCGAGGTGGTGATCGTGACGGGGGACAAGGATTTCATGCAGCTGGTGGGCCCCGGGATCAAGTTGTTGAGCCTTCGGGGGCGCACGGGTCAGGAGGCGGAGCTGATCGACGAGGCGGGCGTGGTGATGAAGTTCGGGGTCCCTCCGGGCCGCGTCACCGATGTGCTCGGGCTGATGGGGGATACGTCGGACAACGTGCCAGGTGTGCCCAAGGTTGGCGAAAAGACCGCGAAGGGGCTCGTGCAGACGCACGGCGGCCTCGAGGATGTGCTCGCTGCTGCGGCTGCCGGGCCGCAGAAGAAGGTGGTGGAGAAGAACCTGGTCGAGTACGCCGAACAGGCAAGGTTGTCGAAAGATCTGGTCACCATCCGGACAGACGCACCCGCCGAGCTGAGCACCGAGGCCCTGGAGGTCAGGGAACCGGATCTGGATCACCTGGTCCCGCTGCTTCAGGATCTGGAGTTCAGCAGCCTGCTCGAGGCCTTCCAGGGGGCCGAGTCCACCCAGGAAGACGTGGACTACAGGATCGTGACCGCTCCAGAGGAGCTGGAGGCCGTGGTCGGCCGAATCCGGGAGACCTGTCTGTTGAGCGTGGACCTGGAGACCACCTCGGTGGAGCCCATGCGTGCCGAGATCGTTGGCGTCTCGCTGGCGGTCGTCCCCAGGGAAGCGATCTATGTCCCGGTCGGCCACGCCGAAGGTCCCAATGCGGATCTGAACGCCGTGCTCCGGGTCCTGCGTCCCGTACTCGAGGACCGGTCGATCCTGAAGGTGGGTCAGAACATCAAGTACGACG
>JASLMQ010000805.1 GCA_030746455.1 Candidatus Latescibacterota bacterium | reverse complement strand
GATATCGAGAAGTACCCGGACTACCTCGTTCGCGGCGGCGGAGGGACCGTGAGCGTGAGTATGGCCTCAACGCGCGAGCTGATGGCGATTGCCTACTGGCCGGAGCTGGTGGCGCGCAAGATGATGGCGCGGGCAATTCGGCTGGCCAAGGATATGCCTGCTATGGCCGCGGCGGGCCTGGAGGTGAACATCTCAGGAGGGGACTTCTGCTCCAGCCGGGGGCCGTCCATTTCCCCCGCCGCATTCCACGACATCATCACCCCCGCGCTGAAGGCGATCGTGGATGCGTGCCACCAGGACGGGATGTACTACTTCTTCACCAGCGACGGGAACTTCTGGCCGGTGGCCGAGGACATGTTCAACGTAGCGGGAGTGGACGGCTGGCTGGAGACCGACAAGAGCGCGGGGATGGATATGCGCAAGCTCCGTGAGCGGTTTCCGGACAAGGTCTTCGTGGGCAATATCCGGTCTCAGGTCCTGCACCGGGGCACAGCGGACGAGGTAGTGAGCGAGGTGATGGACTGTATGGAAGTAGCCCACGATCTGGGCGGGGTGATCGTGGGCGTGTCGAACCTGATCATGACCGGCACGCCGCCGGAGAACATCGAGGCCCTGTTGAGGACGATCGAGGACAATCGATAGCCGCGTCGGCGGCCGGGGCGCGGCAAGGGAGTCGTCTAGGTGCCTTCGGCGTGCAGGATCTCGACGAGGCGGACGCCGAAGTTTTCGTTGACGGCGACGACCTCACCCTTCGCGAAGGGCTCCCCGTTGACGCGCACGTCGGCGGCATCGCCCGACTCCTTGTGCAGCTCCAGAAGCGATCCCTCTCTCCAGTTCAGGAGCGTCTCGATGGGCACGCGGGTGCGGCCGAGCTCGACGGAGAGGTCGACCTGCAGTTGTGTCGCTGGACTGGGCGATTTGGGTCTCGACGCCTTGGGCTTCCTGGTGGCCCTCTTCTTGGCAGGCATTTTCTGGTGCCCTTCCTAATGTATTCTGCTTGATGTCTTGCTGGATGACCGCCCCTCGATACACCCTCCTCAGCGGCGAGGCCGCTTCGGAGGGCACTCGGGGAGACGGTGTGGGAGCGGCGAGACAGTAGCAGAGGTCCCCTTCCCGCTTCATACAAACTTGTCTCCCTCCTCGTAACGGAAGATGCGGATCTGGCCCGCTTCTTTGAGCTTCCGTACTTCGCATACGATCTGGATCTGGAAGGTTTCCACATCGCTCAACCGAATGGGGCCCGCGTACTCCATCTCTTCCTTTACCTTCCCTCCCACCTCTTCGCTCATGTTCGAGAACACGCGTTCCTTCAATCTGTCGCTGGTGCCTTTCAAGGCGATCGCCAGGTCCTTCGTTTTCACCTCCCGTAGAAGTAGCTGGATCTCGCGGTCCGTGAGCCTGGCGACGTCCTCGAAGGTGAACATCAGCTTGCGGATTTGCTCTCCGAGCTCGGAATCCTTCTCGTCCAGGGCAACCAGGACGTGCTTCTCGGTGGATCGCGCCGTGCGGTTGAGGACGTCGGCGACCGCCTTTGGCCCGCCGACCTGGGCAATCTGGCCGGCGATGATGGGCTGGAGGTTCTCTCCCACGGTCTCCTCGAGCTCGCCCAGGATCCGGGGCGGGATGTTCTCCATCCGTGCCATCCGGTTGGTGACGTTGACCTGCATGTCCTCGGGCAGACGGTCGAGTATCCCCGCGGCCTGATCGGGGCTGATCTGCGTGAGGATGAGGGCGATCGTCTGCGGGTGCTCCTTGGCCAGATAGGGCACCATGTGCTCGGGATCGATGTCGCGCAGCATATAGAACCCGGACTCCGCCCGACCTGTGACGCGATCCATCAGAATCTGAGCCTTCCGGGGCCCCACCGCGTTCTGGATCATGTGCTGCGTGACGGAGGTCCCCCCTTCCAGCAGGTAGTCTCCGGCCACCAGACGCCCCTTGATCTCGTCGAAGACCTCGTTCCGCTCTCTGGCCGACACGGTGTCGGCCTCACAGACCGACCGGCCCACGGCCTCGATCTCGGCGTCCGTGCAGTACTTGAGGATCCCGGCGGAAAGGTGGGGCCCGAGCCCCACGACCAGCGTCGCAATCTTGCGTTTCGCCGAGGGATCTGGGCTCTCGCCTCCCGACTCCACTAGAAGGGTGCGCACCACCCGTGCCACTTCGTCGGGCCTCCGGGTGGCAATCTGCTCCATAGAAAGGTCGGTGGAGATGGGTTCGTCCACTGGACGATCCGGGGGGCGGGCCGGCCCACGCTCGGCGGGTCTTCTGGCTGGCTCGGCACTTGTGTCTTTGGGCCCTCGGCCGGGCTCAACGGGGTCCTTGACGCATCGGAATCCGATGTGGTCCTGCATGTTCGGCGGCGGGGCATAGTGCCGGGCGGCACACCGGACGCCCTTTCGGTTTTCCCCATAGTATCCGCCCCGTAGAACGTGATACTGCCCTCCCTGCGGCCCCGTGGGGTTGTCTATCGGGCTGATCTTGTAGTACTCGTCGTAGTACCAATCGGCACACCACTCGTGAACGTTGCCGCATATGTCCAGCACGCCGTAGGGGCTGGCGCCCTGTGGAAAGGTCTCGACCGGTGTGGTGCCCCCGTAGTCGTTGCTGGAGTTTACGTAGTCCTTGCGGTAGGCGTCTCCCCAGGGGTAGGTCTGTCCCGCCGTTCCCCGTGCGGCCTTCTCCCATTCTGCCTCTGTGGGCAGACGTTTTCCTGCCCACTCCACGTAGGCCATCGCGTCGTGCCAGCTGACACAGGTCACGGGATGGTCCGCAAGCTCGGGTTTGTGGGCACCCTCGATCCAGTAGGGAGGCTCTCGATGGCCGGTGGCATCCACGAAGGCCTTGTACGCGGCGTTGGTGACAGGTACCCTGTCGATCCAGTAGCTGTGGAGCAAGACGGTGTGCCTGGGACGCTCGTCCGGTTCGGCTCGCGGGCCGTCGTCCCCCATGGTGAACTCGCCGGCGTGCACCAGGACCATGTCCGGCTCGGGAACGTAGGCTGCCGCCCGTCGCGCCCGCTCGGCCTTCGCCTCCTCCTCCTCCTGGCCGACGCGCATGTCCATCGGCGGCGACGCGGGACGGGATGCCAGCTCGGTCGGCGTCCAGGCTGAAGGATCGCTGTCTACAGGCACGTCGGCCGCACCCAGGGAGCGCACGATGGTATTGACTGGATCCCGTTTTGTCTGTGTGGCCATGGGATTACTCCTTCAGGCAGGTTGCAGCTCTCAGCGCTCAGCCCTCAGCTGTCAGCAGAACCAGATCAACGGCAGTGCCTCAGCGGGATTTCTGTAATGGCAGCAGATACAACCGGTTCTGCTGTAGGCTGATAGCTGATAGCTGATCGCTAGTCGCTTCTCTTCACTCCGGGCTTGGCAAGTCCGTGATTCGTATCGCCAGGTTGTCACCGATCACGACGATCTCGCCCTTGCCGAACAGGGACCCGTTGACGAGCACCTCCACGGGGCTGCCGGTCCGTTTCTCGAGTTCCACGACCGATCCGGGCTCGGAGTTGAGCACGTCCTCGAGGGGCAGGCGCGTTCGGCCCAGCTCCACGGTGGC
>JASLMQ010000804.1 GCA_030746455.1 Candidatus Latescibacterota bacterium | reverse complement strand
CCAGCGACGACTGTGCTCCCAGGTACGGGTCGAGCCCCTCGCAAGCGAAGTGCGAAGGGTCGCCGGGGTGGACGTGGGCATCAAGGGGGATACGGCCACGGCGGCGGTCGTGTTGGTCGGCTTCCCTGATCTGGAGCTGGTGGAGGTTCGGAGGGCTCGCCGCAGAGTCGCCTTCCCCTACGTGCCGGGCCTGCTTTCATTTCGTGAGTGTCCGGCCATCCTGGATGCCTGCCGCCGGCTGTCGACCGACGTCGACCTTCTCCTCGTCGACGGGCAGGGGATCGCCCATCCCCGCCGTCTGGGATGCGCTTCCCACCTGGGGCTTCTGCTTGACCGGTCCGCGATAGGGTGCGCGAAATCTCTGCTCTGCGGGACCCACGAGGATGTGGACGGTAGTCGGGGATCGTCTGTGTCGCTTCGAGAGAGCGACGAAGTCATCGGGTCCGTCGTCCGAACCCGTGACGACGTGAAGCCGGTCTATGTGTCGGTCGGTCACAAGATCACACTGAAGGAGGCGGTTCGGTACGTGCTCGCGTGTGGCTCGGGATATCGCATCCCCGAGCCGATTCGGTTGGCCCATCGCGCCGCCTCTGGACCACTAGAGATCTGACCGGCGTCACCACGAAACGCACGAAAGGCGCGAAAGATGAAAGGAGATTCTGCGATGCGATGTGGGGTTGCCGGAGCCGATTTCACACCTGAGCCGGGTCCAGTTCTGCAGGGCCACTCGTCTACCAATCCCTCTCACGCCGTGCTGTTTCCCCTGGAGGCCAGGGCCGCGGCGTTCGAGGAGGATGGGGCGCTTACTGCGATCGTGACGCTGGACGTGATCGGGGTGACGCTGGAGACCACGCGACGGATTCGACGGCAGATTTCTGATGCCTGCGGGATTGCGCCGGACGGAATCATGGTTGCGTGCAGCCACACGCATTGCGCGCCCGCCGCCCTTCCGGCGCTGGGCATGACGCCACCGGAGGGCTTCTTGGAGAGCGTCGAGGAGGCCGCGGTCGGCTGTGTGGTCGAGGCGGCAAGCGATCTGCAGCCCGTGAAACTGGCGGTCGGGTGTGGATCCACCCACTTCAACATCTGCCGCCGCCCCCTTCCGAACCAGACGGGGATGACGATGAATTTCGGCGGCATCGTGGATCGACGGGCGCGTGCTCTGCTGGTCGAATATGAAGATGGGTCTCCGCTGGCGGTGCTCTTCCACTACTCGTGCCACCCCACCGCCAAGAGCGGCTCCGAGGGAGAGATCTCGCCCGACTATCCGGGGGTGGCACGGCGGGTGATCGAGGAGCGGATGGGATGCAAGGCCCTCTACCTGGCCGGATGCTTCGGTAATGTCCGTCCGGCCATCGTGAACGAGAAGGGCGGTTTCGGATCGGCAACGCCGGAACAGCTCGAAGAGCTTGGGGGAGAGCTTGGGAACGAGGTCGCCCGGGTCGCGGAGTCCCTTCGGGCCACGCCGCGATCGGGCATGGCCTTCCGATGCCGGGACCTGGACATCCCCTTCGGCAAGCCGGATCCCAAGGAACAGCTCGAGGAGATGGCGGCCGACACGGAGACCGATCGAGGACGGCTGCTTACGGGTCCCTGGGCTCGGAAGGTGCTCGAGATGATTGCCACGGACTCCGTTCCCAGTGCGAAGCATACGGAGATGCAGCTGGTGCGGGTGGGGCCCCTGGGGTGTGTGTCGATTCCGGGGGAGCCGGTCCAGGAGATCGGCCACGCCATCGAGAAGCGGCTGCGCGGCAAGCTGGATGTGGAGGATATATGGCCGGTCGGCTACGGCAATGAGGATGTGGGCTACCTCTGCACGCCCAGACACCACGAGGAGGGCGGGTACGAGCCCACGGCCTATCCCTATTACGGAGAGCCGGCCCGGTTCCAGGGCGAGGAACGCGCCATCTTGGAGACGGCGGAGGCGCTGGCGGCGGGATAGGGACGAAGGGAGGGGTTGTTCAGTGGGTAAGACCGTACGTGCGGCCATCTTGGGAACGGGTAGATTCGCGGACCGGACCCATCTTCCCAACCTGACACGGCTGGACGGGGTGGACGTGGTTGCGGCGTGCGATGTGGACCCGGATGCCGCGCGGGAGGCAGCCGAGGCGTTCGATATCCCCGCCTGGTACACGGACGGCCACGAGATGCTGGGCCGCGAGACGATCGATGTGCTCTACTCGGTCATCCCGGCATTCGCGCGCACCGATGTGGAGGCCACGGCCGCAGAGCGGGGCATCCATCTGTTCAGCGAGAAGCCCCAGGCGACCCGGATGGCCGTGGCATGGCGGATCGACGAGGCGATCCAGAAGTCGGGTGTGCTGAGCACGGTTTCCTTTCGTGAGCGCTACCGGCCTATCTTCCAAGAGGCGCACCGGCTGCTTGTGGGCAGGACGATTGTGCACGCAAAGTTCTTCCAGCCGGGCGGGCTTCCGAAGAAGACACCACCGCCCGAGCGGCGCAATTGGCACCAGCAGATGAGCAAGGCGGGCGGGCGGGCGTTCGACTGGGGGGTCCACGCCGTGGACTACACCCGGTTCATGACGGGACTCGACTTCGACAGGGCCCAGGCCTTCTATCATCATCCCCCCGACTACGACTCGCCGCTCTCCTCGTCGTTCAGCCTCCGGTTCAGCACAGGGGCGACGATGACGCTGAGTTTCGTGGCCTCAGCCGGATCGGGCGCATACCGGATGCCCTGGTTCACCTTCTATACGGAGGACGGGTGCCTGGAAATCCACCGCTATGAGCGGATCGATCTGAACGGAGAGACGGTCTACCAGGCCGAGGACTTCGATCCCTGGTTCGAGCAGACACGTGTGTTCATCGACGCAGTTCGCACGGGGGATGGCAGCGGGATCCTGAACGACTACCACGACGGCCTCTATACGCTTGGAACCGTTCTGGCGGGCTGGGCATCGGCCAGGCGAGGGGGCGCGTGTATCGACGTGGCGAAGTTCATGGAGGCGTGACGGGATCAGGAAGGCCGGATTCCCTGGTAGAATGCGCTGGGGGTGGATCGAGCGATCCACCCCCTTTGCTATGCCTGCTTGCGACACGGCCGTGAGCGCCGGACGCCTAGGCCTCCAGCTTGAGCAGCGATGCGGCGTTCTTCCAAAGGACCTTCTCTTTGTCCTCGTCGGATATCCGTGCGCCGAGAACGCGTCCGAGTTGCACGGCGTAGTCGCGGCCGACGAAGTCGGATCCGAACACGATCCGGTCGGCACCCAGCTGGCGTACGGCGTACTCGACGAGCTCGGACTCGGGCCATCCCCCCGAGGTATCCACCCACACATTGGGCAGGTCGGCCACGTCGAGTATGCCGCGCCATCCCACCCCGGTCATATGCGCCATCACATACTTCGTCCTGGGATTGCGCTTCGCCAGGCGGGCGATGTGCCCGGCATTCGATTCGTTCTCGTACCTCTCGGACTGCTTGTACCAGGCATGCCAGACGATCGGGATGTCCAGCTCTGCTGCGACCCGGGAGACCGCGTCGTGCTTCGGATCGTCGGCCACCAGATCCATGTGCTGCTTGATGGCGACGAAACCGGCGCGCACGCACCGGACGGCCTCCTGCTCCATGATCTCCGGCTCGTGAGTCGGATTCAGGTACATGCCGCCGAGGAAGAAGTCGGGATCCTCCTCCATCAGCCGAAGGGTGGTGCTATTGCGCCTGTGGAGCTCCTCGGGAGGCAGGTCCATGCCCAGCGTGAGGAGCACGACCTTCGATATGCCACTGCGATACGCGAGCGCCTTGGTCTGATCGATCAGCCGATCCGGACGCGGCAGGTCCGGGTCGTTCCAGCGGTGGTGGACGTGGAAGTCGATAGCGTTCATGGTTGACCCCTTCATTGCAGACGACAGACGACCGACCACAGACGACGGCAATGGCCTCGCGCGTTGTCGCTTGTGTGGTCCGTGGTCTGTGGTCCGTCGTCCTGGGAGCGAACGACGGCGGATCCGGTGCCAATCTACGCCAGTCCCAGGAGGCGGCGGGCGTTGCCAGCCAGTGCCGCCGTCTTGGCCTCCTCAGGAGCGGCTGAGTTCTGGATCTTGAGTATGGCAGCTTTCGGGTAGTGGAGCGGCGCGTGGGTGCCGAGGATGAGACGGTCGGCACGGAAGATCTTGAGCGCCGAGCTGAACGTGTCCTCGAATTCGAAGAAGCTGAGGTCCACGTGCAGGTTGTCGGGCACGTCGGCCCTGGGTTCGAGCTCCTCGATCTGGGCCAGATCTCTGATATGGCCATTGGGAACGACAGACCCCACGGCCCCGATCCTTGCCCAGCAGTAGGCGACGACCTGCAGATTCGGATGGCGCCTCGCCAGGTCGACGATATCCACGAAGGGAACTTCGGGCGGCTCGATGAGGATCGGGTTTCGGTTGCGCTTGTCTTCAGCCAGGATGTGTACGCCGAGAATGACACCGTCCTCTTCGGCCCGTTCGACGAGGGGCTCTATCCCCTGGTGGGACAGGTCGTAGAGATGGTATGAGGGGAGGAGCCTCACGAGCGGAACGCCCCACTCGTTACGGCAGATCTCGTAGCTCGACAACCCGTTCGGGAGGGTCGGGTTGAGGACGGCCGATGGCACGAAGAAGTCGTCCTTGGCGAGCTCCGGGAGACGCAGCTCGTTGGCTTCCTGGCAATCGGGCCAGAAGTAGGACTCGAGCGGATAGGCGCAGGCCTTCTGGACACCCTCGGCCTGGAGCAGCTCCCTCAGTCCTGCGGCCGTGTTGGCCCGGATGGGTCGAAAGGGCCAGTTGCCGCAGCCCGCGTTGAGATCAATCATACCCATAGACTCCTCTGGAATTGTCGAATCGTGTGCAACCTGTCAGGCTGGACCTAAGGAGCGTGAGGCGTCAGAGGTGACACCCTCCTTCGCTGGCGCCAGCTACGGAGGGCAGGCGTCAGACGAGAAAGGCAGTGAGGCGTGAGACGACAGTCAGCGGGGCCTCGCGATTGGCAGATTCCCGTTCTGCTCCCTCATCGCTTCCCTAAGCCGAGAAGCCGGCGAGCGTTGCCCTCCTTGATGGCGGCGACCTGGTCTTCCGGCAGGGGGGCGTCGTTCACCTTGGCTACGCCCGCGTGAGGGTAGTAGAGCGGGGCATGGGTGCCAAGGACCACACGGTCGACCGGCACATCGCGCACAAGGTGCTCGATGGTGCTCACGTACTCGACGCTCGAGATGTCCGCGTAGAGCTGGCTGTCGGGCCTGAGTTTCGAGAAGGCCGAACGGGCCTCCCGGATGAGGGCACAGCAGAGCAGGATCCTGGTATCGGGATGGGCGCCAGCGGCGGCCGAGACATCGGCGACAGGAACGGCTGGGACCTGCATCAGAGGGTGGTGGCGCCGTTCGTCGAGCAGCCGGACGTGGACCGCCACGGCGACGTCGAGCTCTGCCGCGTGCTCGAGGAGGTCTCCTGCAACGCTATCACTCAGTTCGTATCGGTGGTAGTTGGGGAACAGGCGGATCATGCGAACACTGTGGGTGCAGGTGAGGCCGTC
>JASLMQ010000803.1 GCA_030746455.1 Candidatus Latescibacterota bacterium | reverse complement strand
ACATCTCTCCAGAAATCCCGGAGATATCGTTTCCAGCGTACGACGGCGAGCGCTACGAAGCGCTGGTGCCGGACACTCTCGACCTGGCCGAGCGGGCCGGCTCCCTGATCCACGTACTCACGAACGCCGCCGACCCGAAGGCGGATTACGAGATCTTCATCGGCTCGCGCCTCAACCAGAACCCGCCTCGCATGCAGCACAAGGAGGCGGACCTGGACCTGCAGCCCAAGTACCAGGAAGCCCTGCCCCAGTTGCGAGCCATCACCGGCAGCGACCTCAACCTGGATGTGGACCAGAGGTGGGCGGAAACCTTGCTCCACATGCAGGGCGAGGACGGGTTCGTGTACAGGCCAGTCGTGGGGAGACCCTGGGCACGCTACGGCTTCACCAGGGCCGGATTCGGGCTCGGAGATGACGGCGAGAGCGACCAGACGGCCGGGATCTATGCGAACGGCATGATTGCCGGGGTCATGGCCCTCTACTTCGAGATCACCCGGGAGGCGCTCTGGAAAGACAGAGTGCAGCGCCTGATCGACCGAATGGCGGAGCTAATGGTGTATCGGGATGACTACTGCTTCTATCCCGTTCTACAGGTGAATCCTGGCGCCACGGTCTCCCAGGACATGGACATGCTCAGCTGCCGGCGGGAAGCCGGTGGCGCCTTCGCGGGCTGGATCATGCAGGGCCTCTGCCGGGCCTTCTTGACGACTGGCTACGAGCCGGCCCTCAGCCTGTCGGGCAAGCTCGCCGTGTACCTGAAGGACCACGCCGGTTTCTTCGATGAAGAGGCCCGCTTCCTTGCGTCTTCCCACGCCCACATGCACCTCAGGGCCCTCTCCGGTCTGCTGGAGTACGCATTGGTCGCCCAGGATCCGGAGACAATCGAATTCTGCCGTAAGGGTTATGAGTATGCGAAGTCGTGCGGCAGTCCAATCCTGGGCTACTTCCCCAGCGTGCCCGGCCCGGACTGGACCGGCGCCATCCAGCACATGGCAGTGCTGCACGCATTCCGGAGAATCTCCGAAGGCTGCACGGCGGCGGATATGGTCGCGGTGGCCACCAAGCTCAGCCAGGCCGGAGTCGCCGACTACTGGGATGACGTGGACCGGTACACCAGGAACCATTTAGCCGAGATCCAGATGCTGAGAGGCGACTGGGTCGACCGGCTGATCGAGAGCGTACCTCCCACGCCCCTGGATGCGTCCCAGTTCGAGGTCGCCGATCGCGCGGTCGAGAGAAACATCGGGGGATGTCTGGGGGAGAGCGCCCCAAACGACGTACTGGGAAGGGGCGTCTGGACCTGCTGTACGGCCAACTATGCAAGAGCGCTCCCGTATGTCTGGGACAACATCCTCAGGTTCGAGGAGGGAGCATTGAGGGTCAACCTGCTTCTGAACCGTGCCTCCACCTGGGCCGACGTAGAGAGCTACATTCCCTACGAGGGACGGGTAGACATCAGAGTGAAGAGCCCCTGCGATCTATTCATGCGCATCCCGGAGTGGGTGACACCGGAGGAGACCGCGTGCCGCGTGAACGACGAGGCTCGTGCACTCACCTGGGAGGGTCGCTACGCCCAGGTCGGCGAGGTGAAACCCGGAGATATCGCGACGTTGTCTTTCCCCATTGAGGAAAGCACGATGAAGGAGACCATCGGGGATGCGGACTACTCGCTGATCACCAAAGGCAGCACGGTCGTTCTCATAGACCCACCGGGCACGATCTACCCATTCTACCAGCGGGACCGCTACCGCGAGAACAGCGTGCGCTGGGTCAAGCGTGAACGCTTCGTCTGGTCCAGGCCATCACTGAGCTGGAGTTTCTGAGCCACGGGGAACCGGAAGAGATTCTGTACATCGAGATCCCGCAGGCGAACCGGATTTCCCTGCGGGATTTCCAACGGTTGTCAGTGGTAGCCACCGCTCTGGACTAGGGTCTGTGGGCGATGGCGAGGCCGATGTGGCGGTAGATGCCCGCGGAGTCGCACTGTACGGTGCCGTCGCCCGCACCATACAGATTCCCCCAATCCCTGGCCGAGTAGTAGAGCAGATACCGATCCTCTTCCTCGATGACGCACGGGGTGGACGTGTAGCGGCCGTCGAAGCAATCGGGCGTGCGGCTGGCGGCGAAGGCAGGGGCATCGTGATGGTGTGTCCACGTGATCCCGTCCGATGACGTCGAGCAGTAGATCTCGAACCTGCCGCCGTCCACGTGACAGCCATACCATAGCGTGTAGTCCCCCTCCGATTCCACCACGAACGGATAGACGACGCTTCGGAGCGCGTCGTTCGCCGTCACGGCCGGTTCCGGGTCGCGCGTCCAGGTCAGGCCGTCGGGCGACTCGAACCGGTAGATGCTGGAGACCAGGCTGGCGAAGTCGCCATCGGGTTCGGCCATCGAGTTCATCCACATCTGCCAGCCGCGTTCGGCCCTGAGCACACACGGCCCCCGGCCGCTGGGATAGATAGGCTCCGGATGCACCTCCCAGTCGATTCCATCCCTGCTCGTCGCGTGACCCAACTGCTGGTCGAAGCTGACAAGCTGGTTGCGGTCATCCCTCTCTGACCTGGCCATCACGAACCACATCCTGAAGCATCCCGCCTCCCCATCGAACAGGACGTGTGGCGTCTGCCACGCGCCGTCCCAGGGAAGGTCGGCCGAGGTCAGGACCGGATTCTGCTTACAGGCCGTCCAGTTCTCACCATCGGAAGAGTCGGCGCACCCGATGTCCATGTCGCTGGTACGCGTGCCCGATCTGTTGCCGCAGTACCACATCCGGTAGCCCTCATCGGTGCCCACGACGGCAGGACTGTAGAGAGACACGCGACACCACGGCTCGTGGCTCGTGAAGGTCGACATGACAGGCTGCTCGAAGCGACGCCAGTCGAGATCGTGTAAGAGCATAGTGCGAGTTCCCGGTTCGGGGTTGCGGGTCCCTGTTAGCTCCCCCACAGTCTAGAGCGCAACCACCTCCCACGGCGCTTCGGCGGGGTGGCCGGGGGTGATGTGCATCTTCCCGGTGTCCAGCTCCATCACCTGGCTGTAGGCGGTCTTGCTGGTGAAGTGGCCCTCGGGGATGCACAGCCCTGGCTGCGCGATGTCCGTGAGCAACTGCTTGATGCCGGGCACCGACTGGTCCACGAGTCCAGTGCTCAGGCAATGCGACAAACGACCGTACCGAGCATATGCGCTTCCCAGGTACTGAGGCTGGGGATCGATCGGTATGCGTCCGGACGTAAAGAAGTTGGTACAGATCTGCCAGTCCTGGCCGGTCGGCCGCTCCACCTGCTCGGCGATCCGGCCCGGAGCCATCTCGAGCAGCACCGACGCGCCGCTGCAATCGCCGGCAATGCAGTTCTGGCTCTTGCCCAGGAAGGCGTGCCGTGACAACAGGCTCCGCACGTTGGCCAGATCTGCACAATGACCCAGCATCCTGAAGCCGAGGACCTGGCCGGGAAGGCCGTCATCTCCGTAACGTTTCCGCGTGTGGGCGCTCGCGCCGCCGGTGCCAAGCCCCGATGCGTTGAGTCCAACACCACCCGCCATTCCGAGGTAGGTGGTAGTGATCTTGGGCTGACCGTCATTGGGACGGCAGGTACGGCACAGCTGAATGTCGAGATCGAACGTGGCGGAGAGGTCGCAGTTCCGTCCAAGGATCGGGCCGACATCGCTGTTGGCGATGTAGACGACTGAGCATCCTTCTGCGACGCGCTCCTTGACCTCGTTGAAGAACCGATAGCCGAGAAGGGCGTCTGACTCGACCCCGGATGACTCGGCCAGGCCCTCGGTCTCCTCGATCAGCTCTGGCGCGTGGTCCCCGAGCAGATCTCGGATCTGGTCGATCGCGGGACGGTATCGATCCGGATCGGCAACCAGCCAGGAGGCATATCGGTCGATGCAGGCGTGGAGCTGCTCGGGGAAGGCCTCGCCGAGCTGGCGGCCCATGTCGCGCCAGGAGCCTTTGGTCTCGATGAAGAGCATTGCTATATCTCCCATCCCTTATGTGCTGCCTCGAGGGCGACGGCGGTAGTCGGAGCGGCCAAGCCCCTCTCTTCCCGAGCCTTCGGCGCCTCAGCCGTTATTGGCCCAACGGGGCCCACAGCACCTCGCCAGAACAGCCTCTCCGTATCCGCGCCGAAACAACAGATCTCTTGCTTGCCTACCATCCGCGCTGCAATGTAAGGCTGTTATTCGGTGTCTCCAAGTATGCTATCTCGAGCACCGGGAAGCAGCCGTGTTTGGGTTGGGTTGCGCGCGCTTTCTGCCTATCTTAGTTCATCTGAGCGTGCGGGCTGGGCCTGGAAAACAGTCTGGGAGTTCCATCCTGGATTTGAGAAGGCCAAGGCGCGAGCCGCAGCCGCGGTGGTCAGGCGACGAATCTTGTAGATCCATGCTACGCGATTTCGCCCACTCAAGCAGGAGGTGGCACCATGGTCCGAGGCATATTCTTCCTCATCGGAATGCTGATTCCGGTGCTGGGTACGCAAGCTCAAGAGAACTGGCCGCAGTGGCGCGGGCCGGCCCAAAACGGTGTGGGCTTGGCCCGGAATCTGCCCGCATCCTGGAGCCTGGAAAGGAACATTCTATGGAAGGCGGAACTACCGTCCTGGAGCGGGGGAACGCCGATCATCTGGGGGGATCGGATCTTCCTGACCTCACCTTCTCCGGCAAAGACAGATGAAGAGAGGGAGCCGGGCGGACACGAACTCTATCTGCTGTGTCTGTCCAGAAAGGACGGGAGTGAGCTGTGGCGCGTCAAGCTGGATGAGGGCAACAGGCTCTATCGGAAGCACAACGACTCATCGCCGTCTCCCGTAACCGACGGCAAACACGTCTGGGCCGTGACCGGGACAGGCCAGGTCGCGGCTGTGACAATGGGTGGAAAGCTGGTCTGGACGAGAAACCTCCAGGAGGATTACGGAGCGTTCGGATTGAACTTCGGATACGCGTCATCCCCTTTGCTCTACAACGGAAAGCTAATCATCGAGGTGCTACACGGCATGCGCACGGACGACCCCTCGTATATCGTGGCTCTGGATGCCCTTGCAGGCGAGGAAGTCTGGCGCCAGGAGCGGCTTACCGACGCATCCGGGGAATCGCCGGATGCCTACACGACACCTGCGCTGCTCAGGCACGGGGGGAAGACCCAGGTTGTGATCACAGGCGGCGACTATGTGACGGGACACGACCCGGAAACGGGTGTGGAGGTCTGGCGAGTGGGCGGACTGAATCCCGATGGAGCGAGGAACTACCGAATCGTGGGTTCTCCGGTCGTGGTTGACGGCATGATCTACGCCCCCACGCGCAGGCGACCGCTACTTGCTCTGTCAGCCCGAGGCGCGGTTGCCATGAAAGACGCCCTGGTATGGAAATGGGACGGTCCGGGCGCACCAGATGTGCCCACCCCGGTATGTGACGGCACCTATTTCTACATGGTAGAGGACCGGGGACGGGTGACGTGCCTGAATGCCAAGACCGGAGAAGTTGTGTGGGGCCCGGAACGCACAGCCCGGGGAGCAGTAAGCGCGTCTCCGGTTCTGGCGGATGGGAAACTGTATCTGCTGAACGAAGGTGCGGTGACAACAGTGGTCGCGGCCGATCCGGAGTTCAGAATCCTCGCGACGAACGAACTGGACGGCACCTACACGCTGTCTTCCCCGATTGTGTCAGGTTCGCAGCTGTTTATCCGGACAGCGACTCACCTGTATTGCATCGGGAATGCGGAGTAGTCGTGTGTCCGGGGCGGACCCACCGTTCCTACCGTGCTAAGGCCCTGCCTGCGGGCGAGACGCGAGGTGACGGACCAGACCCGGGAACGCAGCAGCTCCAACTGGCAGCAGAACGGAAGGGCGAGTTGAAATGAGACCGAGCTCAAATGCGGAGGAAAACACACGGGCCGAGCCGAAGCGCCCGAATCTACTGATCTTGATGGCAGATCATGTGAATGCGTCAGTGGTGGCTCAGGAGAGTCAGTGCCTGATGCCGCATCTTGACCAGTTGGCATCTGAGGGCATACGGTTCTCGAGATGCTACACGCCGACTGGTATGTGCTCCCCCGCGCGTGCGTCTTTGATGACGGGGACCTTCCCGTCCACGCACGGTGTCTGGGACTGTACGCACACCCAGAGGAGTGATTGGGTGGATGGTACACCCGAGCGGGATCACTGGGCCCAGAGACTGACCGATGCGGGATACAGTACAGCCTATTTCGGCAAGTGGCACGTCACGCAGAGCACTCAGCTGGAGGACTACGGCTGGCAGGAGTACCAGACAGACGAAGTACAGGGGGGTAGACGCTCGCGTATTCCGGGCACGGAGGTGGTTTCCCGGAAGGAAGGCTACAGAGATAAGACGATGGCGGTCGTGAGCGAAGGCGGTGGAGAGGCCCCGCATCATCCGGCATATGATAGGGGGATCGATTTCATTCGCCGTCATGCGTCGACAGACGAACCGTTCTGCTGTTTCGTTTCAACGTCCGAGCCCGGAGGAGCCCTTTCACCGCCCAAGCGGTTCTTCGATATGTACGACGTGGACGCCACGCAGGTTTCACCGACGTTGCGCGACGGTCTCGAGGGCAAGAGCGAGATGCTTCGCCGCATGCAGGAGGGCTGGCAAGACCTGAGCGATGATGACTGGCAGAAGATCACGACGTGCTACCTGGCGCAACTGAGCTATCTCGACCACGAGATGGGGCGAATCCTGAAGGCACTCAAAGAAGCGGGCTACTATGACGATACGATCGTTGTGTACCTGGCCGATCACGGTCGGATGCTTGGTGCTCACGGCCTCGTCGGACTGGGGTTGGGGCTGGCCTACGAGGAAACGTACAACGTTCCCCTAGTACTCCGGCTGCCCAGCTGGCTCCAGGACGAATCCTGTAGAGGTCAAGACATAGCCGACGCGCTGGTCAGCCTGGTGGACGTTGCGCCAACGCTGCTGGATCTGTGCGGTCTACCGCCGCTACCCGATGCACAGGGACGTAGTCTTCGCCCGTTGATGGAGGGCAGTGCCGACAAGGCGGATTGGCAGGAAGCGTACGGTGAGTTCTTCGCTCAGCGGTTCATGTTCACTCAGCGGATCGTGTGGCACCGGAACTGGAAGTACGTCTTCTCCCCGGGGGGAGTGGATGAACTCTATCACCTGGCGGACGATCCCTACGAAGAACACAACTTGGCCGCGAAACCGGACTACCGCGACGTTCTGATAGAGATGGTGAAGCGGATGTGGCGTAAGATGGAGCGAATCGGTGACACTTCACTGCTGATGGCCCATTACGACACACTTCGCACCGCGCCAATCGGGCCGCTGTCAATAGCGGGATCACAGGGCAACCAACCGGACTCCACCCGGTCGCACGGCTGAAGAGTCTATTCTGCCTACAGGGAACGAGATTGGGACAGTCGATCACAAAGAAGGTCGCGGAGCTTCTGGGAGGGACGAATAGCGTGAAGAAAGGCGGTTCTTTCCATAGGATGGACGGTTGTTTCGGACGACTACTCTTGCACCAGCACGTCGCACGCGTTGCGTATGACCGCGGCGGGACCGATGAAGTAGACCTGATCGTGGGCCTCGATCGTCGTGCCGCCACGCGGCACCACGAACTGATTGTCGCGGATGATCGCTGCGATCACGCATGCCTCCGGAACCTCGAGGTCACGGATGGGGCGTCCGCAGGCCTGGGCCGTCTCGGGTACCTTCACGTCCAGAACGCTCGCGGCCCCAATACCGAACTCGAAAAGCTGTGCCAGGGCGGGTCTGTCGAGGAGGCTTTCAACCATGGCGGCAGTCGCCCACGGGGCGCTGATCGCCACAACGTCGTTCTGCTCCAGCAGCTGCATATACTCCTGGTCCTGAATGACCGCGATCACCTGTTCCATCCCCAATTGCCTTGCCTGAAGCGCGGCAATCACGTTCCGTCCATCGTCCTCGGATGCGGCAACCACGACATCGATGTTCTCGACGCCTACCTGTTCTAGCAGATCCTTCTTCGTACCATCTCCGATGAAGATGGGCATGTTGAAGCGGCGCTCGAGCTCATCGCACAGCTCCGGGTCTTCCTCGATGAAGGTGATCTGATGCTCCGCCGATCGGAACATCATCCGGACCTCATCCTTGGCCAACAGCCGGTTCGCGATGCTCTGTCCCTGCCTCTTTCCGCTTATGATGAGAACCCGCATTTGCCTCCTCCTCAGTCTCGCGATCAGCAGTCTGGTTTTATCCGCAAGTTCCGCCGGGATCTCCAGTACCTCCGCGCGATTTTCGGCCTTCGTCAAGTACACGGCCAACCCAACCAGAGTGAGCGCACCCCCGAGAATGAAGCTCCTTGTCTCCAGGGCAGGCACGAACATCCACGTGGTGATCACCCCCAGGATGGGCACCCAGGGGAAGAACCACGTCTCGAACGGACGCCTCAGACTGGGCATCTTCTTGTGCAAGGGGATCACGGCGTAGTTGATGATCCCCAACCCCATCAGATAGCCGAAGTCGCTCAGCGACGCCACGAACTTCACAATCCCGGAGGAGCTGAAGACAATAACGATCGCCGCGCAGACGAACAGAGCGATGTCCGGCGTCTGAAACCTGGGGTGCAGTCGAGCAAAGAACAAAGGAAAGTGCCGATCCCGCCCCAGCGCGAACAGGATTCGAGCGCTGGCACCCAGGGTCACGCTGAACGCGGACAGGCTGGCCATGATGGTCGCAACGATGGCGGCCCAGCGTCCCCATGCGCCGAAAAGCCGGTCCGAGAAGTAGATGAACGGCACTTCACTGTGGGCGAGGTCCTGGTAGTTGACGGCACTCATCATCACGCCCACGACCAGGACGTAGAATCCGGTGCTGATCCCCAGGGTTATCATGATGGACCGCGGAATGGTCTTGCCGGGATCGATGATCTCTTCAGCTGCATTTGAAATGAGTTCGAAGCCCACGTAGGAGATGTAGATCAGCGCCATGGCCGGGATGAAAGGGCGCCACCCCATGGGCGCCAAGGGCTCCAGGTTGGCCGGCTCGATGCCGGCAATGCCGAGCAGCGCTGCGCCGAGGAGAACCGCCAGCTCCACCAGGTTCATCACCGTGATGACAATGAGGGCCTCTCGCATCCCCATGTAGTTGATCGCGGTAAACACGATCGTCGTAATGGTGGTGACAAGGGCGATGTTGACATCGGGCACGAAGTAGGTGTGGATCGTCAGGGCGAAAATGAGGGCGTACATCGCGCAGGCCAGCGTGTTGCCGATCCAGAAGAACCAGCCCGAGAAGAAGGCGACGGGCCGGCTCATCGTTCTGCTGGTGAAGGAATAGCCGCCCCCGGCCAGGGGGATTGCCGCGCCGAGCTCGCTGTAGTTCAGCGCGGTGAACACGGTCATGACGCCCATCACCAGGTAGACGAGGATCCCGAGCGGGCCGACCATATGGGCCAGCTCGCCCGGCAGGGCAAAGATGCCCGGCCCCATCGTGGCGCCGATGCCGATCATCACGGCCATGAACAGGCCGATGTTTCGTCTGAAGCTTACTTGCTCTGGCAAGGTATCCCACCCGTCTTTTCTGGCGACCGGCACCTGGCCGTCTCGATACCCCTCGAGGTGTCAGTCCACCCCGCCTCGCGCCCTGGCACCCATTAGCTGGGGCGAGAAGATAGTGCAGGCGGGACAGGAACACAAGCAGGAATAGAAGAGCCGGTACTCCGGTGTATGAAAGCAGGTGATGGGGGCCTCTTTCCCTGCAGACCTCGCCAGGACTCCCAAGCCAGCTCCTTCTCTTGGCCTGGGGGTCTGGACCCTCATAGAATGACGGCTCCCCTCTGGGGAGCCGTCATGAGTGTTTGTCTTCATTGTGGTGCCGGGAGCCGGACTCGAACCGGCACGGGCCGAAGCCCAGGGGATTTTAAGTCCCCGATGTCTACCAATTCCATCATCCCGGCACGCAAGGGTGTGGATGTGCCTGAATGATAGCGATTCGCGTATAGCCTGTCAAGCAACCGGCTCGGACGGGACCGCCCCTCGATACACCTGGTCCGTCGTTGACGGACCAGGCACTCGGAGAGACGGTGTGATTCCCATCGGCACTTGCCCAGACGCGCAACAAGAACGAAGGCCGGTCTCCTGTGTGTGGAGGCCGGCCGTTGTCTTGGGCAAAGAAATGGAGGCGACGGGCGGATTCGAACCGCCGAATGAGGGCTTTGCAGGCCCCTGCCTTACCACTTGGCTACGTCGCCTCACACATCTGGAACGATATGTCCGGGTCACACAAAATACAAATCCCCCGGGTTGATGTCAAGTCCCCCAGTCCCCCGTTATCGCCCTGCTGCCGGACGTGCAGATCCCAAGTAAGCTCCGTATTCTAAG
>JASLMQ010000802.1 GCA_030746455.1 Candidatus Latescibacterota bacterium | reverse complement strand
GACCTGGGCCCAGAACGGATGGGGGAACTACGACGCGTGGTTCAACCGGTTCTACCCCGACTCCGTGTGGGTCGCCAGCGGGCGCTACTGGTACAAGTACGATGTCGTAGGTGGCGCCGAGGTGGCCGTGCCGCTCACGGTCGAGGAGATCGAGAAATTCGGCAGGTCCGCCGAGTCCGCCATCCGGAGCATCAACCGGCGTGACGGCAACCCTGGCGGGCGGGGCTACGAGCAGACTCGGATGAACGCACGCGATTATGGCCTCGTGGCGCTCGACGAGTTCGATCAGGAGCACTTCTGGATCTGGGCGCGGGGCTACCAGACCGGCCTCGGTTCGGACGGAGGGAACATCCGAAACCAGGGGAGCGTCCAGTTCGTCTACCTCACACCACCGGACTACGGTCCGAACGTGAAGCTGTTCGGGAGCAAGCTGCTGGCCAACTGGCGGGTGAACCTGGTGTGGCGCCTTCAGAACAACGGCGCGTTCTGGTACACGCCGCCCAATGCCGGCCGCGAGCTCCGGCTGCGTCCGGTCCGCACCTGGACGGACATGTCCATCGAGAAGCGGCTCCCGTTCGGCAAGGGCAGGGCGGAGGCCAGCCTCTACATGGAAATACGCAACCTGTTCAACCAGCAGGACGACAGCTCGTACAACACGACCGACTGGACCAACTGGGGGTTGGTGACGGCCCGTCCGGACAACTCGGACTTCATGAAGTATGGAGACCTGAGCGACCGGAGCTTCTACGGCGATCCCAGAAGGGTCGAGATCGGCCTGAGGGCGAGCTTCTAATGCCCGGACGTTTGAGACCTGGCGGGGGTCTGGCACCGGGCCGGGTTCTCGCCAAAGTCGGCTGTTTCTCCTGAGATTCAGACAAGAGGAGGTTACTCAATGCCGATCCGTTTGAACACCGTTTGGAGGGGGATGCTGGTCTTTACCCTCGCCATCGGGCTGACCGTAGGCTGGGCGGCGGAAGCCGGCGCTCAGGCGAACCACCCGGGCTCGGCCGGAAGGTATGCGCTGGAGCGCGGGATGCTCTACACCTCTGTGACCAACCTGGGCACGCAGGGGGGGTCCATCGGCGCCGCGCTCTCGCGGGCGAGCAGCATGGTCTATCCCGCCACCGTGGGCAGCGACCTCATCACGGGGGACTCGTGGGCCTCGCAGCTGCCGAACTTCCGCGTGGACTGCAACAGCGAGGGCCGCATCGAGAGCACGTCCCACGGGGAAGGCATCGGGCTGGCGCTGAAGGTGCCGGCGAGCTTCCCGGTCTACGCCGACTTCTCGAAGGACGGATACTACGTGGTCCTCTCGGGGCCGAGATCGGACATGCTCGACGAGATCGTGCCGATGTACCAGGACCCGTCGGAGGACGATGACCTGAAGTACCTCGGCGGGGAGCCGCGGGTTCGGCCTTCTTCGGCCGAGGAGGCTGGGGCCGACTGGCGGCAGGGACTCCCGTATTACTATCCCTCGAACTGGGCGGAGGAAGTCCTGCCGCAGAAGCTCGACAAGGAGCCGTTGAGCCGACGTCCCGTGGTGATCGACAACTGGCGTTTCGGGGAGTATCAAACCGCTGGCCCCCCGGCGGCGCCGTCGAGCCGGTCGGACGAGTGGGCCGAGGAGATCGTACTCACCAAGTGGACCACCCTGGCGGGCGTGACCTTCACTCGACGCCACATGACGTGGAGCTATCCGGCCTTCGACGACTTCATCCTGGTGGAGATCGAGTTCGAGAACACGGGTGACTCCGACGGAGACGGGGTACGCGACCTTGCGGAGGAGACGCTGGACGAGGTCTACATCCCGATGATGGGGTGCTGGATGCTCACCGACGCGGGGCTCTGCCACTACAACCGGTCGGACCGGTGGCACTGGTACAACGCCGGTGGCCTGGACGACTGGATCGTCTACTCCGAGAACGCGGGGTATGCGGGACCGGCCGCGGGGTTGAAGATGATCGTGGACTGGGACGGCGACAGCCCGGAGTTCCCGTGGGATGACACGGGCGACCCCGTCAACACGCTGATCATCTCGCCGTCGTGCGACACCGGTCGTAAGGAAGGGGAGTTCTGCTCCTATCAGTATATGGGCTTTGGGCCCCTGGCGTATGAGGACGGCGGGACCTGGGGGTTCAACACCCGCGATGCGGGCAAGTTCGTGCAGCCGACGGGCGACCAGCCGCACGCGGTTCGCTTCTTCCGGATCGAGGGGGAGACCGTTTCGGACGACCCCCGCCCGAACGCGCACGACCGGAAGGCGATGTACGATATGGTTGCTGGCTCCGGGTTCGACGCGAATCCCTCATCGATGGGGGTGTTCTACAGCACCCAGACCTTCGGACCATACACGTTGGCCCCCGGGGACAAGGGGAAGCTGGTGGTGGCCTGGGTCGGCGGCTCCGGGGCGGGAGAGGATGATCTCTACACCTGGACGCGGACGACCCGCAACGATCAGGGCGAGCTGGCGAAGGGCGAGACCTGGATGGCGGAGTTCTTCACCCGGGCCAAGTGGGCGTATGACAACGAGTATGATCTGCCCGACGCGCCGCCGGACGTCTACGCAGTGGTGACCAACAGTCCGGATGCGACCAACCGGCTCAACTGGAGTTCGGCGAGCAACGCGGTGAACCCGGACTACGGGGTTGCCGACGTTGCGGGCTACCGGATCTACCGGTCGGAGTGGAACCCGGACGGGCCGTGGTCCCAGGTCGGCGAGGTATCGAGCGCCACCACGACCTTTACGGATACCGCGTCGGTGGCGGGATTCAACTACTGGTACTCGGTTCGTTCCTACGCCAGCGGCCACGCGGACTGGGCCGGGCGCGTGGGCACCATGGCCACGCTGCCCGCGAAGGTCCAGGCACAGGTGCAGGCGGGTCTGGAGGGCGGCCAGTGGGCACGGGCGCAGCGCAAGCCCAAGTTCTTCAGCCCGAAGCAGCCGGCAGTGAGCCAGACGGAGAACCTGGCTCGCGAGGTGTTCGTGGTTCCCAACCCGTTCCGGGTGGGAGACGCGAACCTCCAGTACCCGGGCAAGACGCAGATCCGGTTCGTGAACGTGCCGAGCCTGTGCTGGATCTATGTGTTCAATTCGGCAGGCGATATGGTTGCACAGATCAAGCACGACGACCGCACGGACAACCCCAACAATCCCGAAGTCTGGCTTGGGGAGGCGCAGTGGGACCAGCTGGCCATGTCGCTGGGGACTGGCGCGATCCCATCCGGGATCTACTTCTATGTAGTCGAGTCGCTGGTACCCGGGCAAGAGGGCAAGATGAAGAACGGCAAGTTCATGGTCATCCGGTAACGCGGGAAGCGGCGATCTTGCAGAAGGAGCAATAGCCCATGAAGCGGATACTTTACATTACAGCAGCGGTGCTGCTGATTGCAGGTGTGGCGTGGGCACCCGCCGCGGATGCGCGGGATGTGCCCACGATCCTCAAGTCGGAGGACTTCCGGAAGCTGGGCCTGGCGTCCTTCCCGTTCATGAAAGTGACCCAGACCGCGCGCGCGGCGGCGATGGGGGACGCCTTCGCGGCCGTGGCGGACGACATCAACTCGATCCACTTCAACCCGGCGGGCCTGGTGTACGTAGAAAAGGCGGCCTACCAGTTCTCGTATACCCGGTGGCTCGTCGACACGGCGTTCTACAGCGGCGCCGTGGCCTACAATACGCCCAAGGGCGTCGTCGGGATCAGCGTGGTCAGTTTCGACCCGGGCGAAATGAAGGTGCGCACCATCTACAGTCCCCAGGGCACCGGCGAGCTGATCAAGAACGGGGCCACGGCGATTGGCTTTGCCTACGCCTTCCGGCCTACGGACAAGCTGGGTCTGGGTGTACGCGGCCTCTACGTTTCGGAGACGCTTCACAACGACCAGATGACCTCGGTGATGCTGGACGTTGGCACACACTTCTACACCGGGTTCCGGAGTGCGAGGATCGCGCTGTCCATGCGCAACTTCGGCCCGGACACCAAGGTGCTGGCGGAGGACCAGAAGTTCCTGATGCCGATGAACTTCGACATCGGGGCCGCCATGGAGATCTACGGGAAGCAGGGGGATGACACCTACCTGACGGCCTCGTTCGAAAGCGCCTACTTCGTGGACTACGAGCAGCGGTGGCAGGTTGGCGGTGAACTGTGGATCGCCAACGCGATCGCCCTGCGAGGGGGCTACAAGTTCAACCACGACGTGGAGGACTTCTCCGTCGGCGCGGGTTTCAAGGGTACCTTTGGCGAACGGTCGGTGGCAGTCGATGTATCCTACACCAACGGAGGCCGACTGCTCTCCGCTCCGCTGAGGTTCTCTGTAGGCGGAACGTTCTAGCCTGACTCCTGGTGTGCGTGCACACCGGGGGAAGAGGTCAGCCAGACGGCGGCGCGATGTGTCTTCAGCCGGGTTCGGTGGAGGGGCATGCGCCGCCGTCTGGCTTGTAGGGCCACCGGATCTCCGTTATACTATGGGAGCCGGGTGAGCACAGGAAACGGATGTACCGGGCGTCCGTGACGACGGAGGAGACGGATGTGCGGTCGATGAGGAAGCATTCAGCGATTCTGGTGCTTTTCTGCTGGTCGTGTGGTGGAGGAGGGGAACCCGCGCCGGACGACGCATCTCTCGCTGGGGAGTCGTCAATGGGCCCGAGTATCTCGACCCGGGTGGGGGAAGCCTCCTTGGTGGACGGGGTGGCCATGGTCCGGGTCCCGGCGGGCCCCTTTACCATGGGCATGACTCGAGGGCCGGATGATCAGCAGCCGGCCCGACGGGTGTATACGAACGGCTTCTACCTGGACCGATACGAAGTAAGCAACACTGCGTACCACCGATTCTGGGTTGCCTCCAACGGAGGGAACCGAACGCGCCACACCCCGGCGAGCCACGGGTCCAAAGACGGAATCGGGGATTGGCCCGAGCGTGCCACCGGTCGGCCGGACCGGCCGGTGGTCGGCGTGTCGTGGTTCGATGCGGCCGCGTACTGCAAGTGGCGCGGCGGCCGGCTGCCCACGGAAGCGGAGTGGGAGAAGGCAGCACGGGGAGACGAAGGCCGTGAGCCCTATCCATGGAACAAGGGCCTAGACGGTTCGCGGGCCAACTTCCGGGATGGGAACGACGGCTACGACAACACCCTGGCCCCGGTCGGGTCCTATCCGGAAGGGGTGAGTTTCTATGGGGCGATGGACCTGGTGGGCAACGTCTGGGAGTGGTGCGCCGACTACTACCACCCGGAGGCCTACAAGGTGGGCGGCACCATCAACCCCCGGGGCCCCGAAGCGGGCGTGTATCGTGTACTGAGGGGTGGGTCGTGGCGCATCTCGGCAGACCAAACCCCGAACCGGCTCAGCATAACGTACCGGAACTGGTCCGATCCGGAGAGCGCCACGGACGCGCGGGGATTCCGGTGCGTTCGGGATAGCCGCTGACGCGGAGTAGGTGTGGAGCGTTCGCGCATGGTGGAAAGAACCGTGGCCAAGGTATCGGCCGCGCGCACGCGGTGGCTTTACGCCGTGCTTGTGGCCTGGCTCTGCGGGTGCGGCAGTGATCCCGTGGTCGGTCCGGGAACAGGAGGTGGTATCTACCTGTCGCACACGCCGGCCGGGACGGTCGACACGATGGTCACGGTTCCCGCAGGGTCGTTTCTTATGGGGAACAACCGGGGATTTGCGCCCGAGGCCCCCGCACATACGGTCCAACTTGACGCGTTCTACATCGACAAGTACGAGGTCACCAACGGCAGGTACCGGGCCTTCGTGGAACACACCGGGCACCGACAGCCGACGGAGGCCGACAATCCCTTCTTTTCCGGCGAGCAACACCCAGCCATCGGCGTCTCATGGAACGACGCGCGGGCCTACTGCCGCTGGCGGGGGGGCGCTCTGCCCTCGGAGGCCCAGTGGGAAAAGGCGGCGCGGGGCACCGATGGTCGCACCTACCCGTGGGGTAACGCGGCCGCGAACGGCGACCGCGCCGTGATGGATCTGGGTGGGCCGTGCGGCAGGAGCAGCTGGGAGGCCCCGCCGACCGGACCGGTACCCGGGGAGTTCTGCAGCACCATGCCCGTGGGCTCCAAACCCAGGGGGGGCAGCCCGTACGGACTTATGGATATGGCAGGCAACGTGTGGGAGTGGTGCGAGGACTGGTACGACGACACCTACTACAGGAGAAATCCCACGCAGAACCCCCGGGGGCCGGGCGAAGGCGAGTTCCGGGTGGTTCGGGGCAGCTCGTGGCACCATCTCCCGCACTATCTCGAGACCTCCGCGCGGTTCCGGTTTGCACCTGACAACCGCAGCACCTATGTCGGATTCCGGTGTGTACAGGAAATCCACAAGTAAGACCCTTTGGGTCCGCCGTGGCTCCCTGCCCGTTCTGGCGGCATTCTCTCTCTGTTCTGCCGCTCCCCTTCTCGCAGATTCCGAAGGAACCCGGACTCATTCCCTGACGTCTGTATCCGTGGACAGCGTGTACGGCCGCCTGACCGAGGCTCTGGGTGTGGCACTGCGGCCGGCTGGGCCAGTGGACATTCCGGCTGAGGCCTATCGGCACTACTCGGCGGCAGCCACGGAATTGTCGGGCCGCAGAGGAAGGGGCGCGGGCGGGTTCATTCTCTCGCAGCAGGTGCTGGACAGGATCGAGACGAACCTCCGGAGCGCCCTGGACGAAGAGCCGGGCTTCGCGGCGGCGGTCTACCTCCTGGCGCTGATGGAAGCGCGCAGGGGACGATATGGAGAGGCGCTCAAGCGCTACCGTGCCGCCGTTCTCCTGGACGGCTGTCTCGGATCAGGGCCGCCGGGCGATCTCCTTGCCAAGACAATCTCCGACTGTCAGGCGGCGGGCCAGCACGTCGCCCAGGGCACGCCCTACCTGGAGCGCAGGAAGCACCGGGAGGCGCTTGAGGAATACAGCGCCGCGGTACGCATCATGCCCGACTACGCCGAGGCACACGCCAATCTCGGGCTGGTCCACATGCTCCTGGGGAACCTGTCCGCCGCCGTCCACGAACAGCGTGAGGCGATCCGCCTGAAGCCCGATCTTGCGGAGGCCCACTACAACCTGGGGAACGCGCTGGCTCGACGGGAGCAGTTTGCTGAAGCCGCTGCCGCGTTTCGCGAGGCGATCCGCTTGAAGCCCGACAACGCGGCCCCTGACTCGATCGTGGGGATGATCGACGCGGGGCAGGGCAAGTACACTGAGAAGGTCGCCAGGCACCAGGCCGCCGTGCGGCACGCCGGGCTGGCAAACGCCCTTTATGGAATGAGAGACCTGGCAGGATCGGCTGAGGAATACGAGCGGGCGCTCGAGCTGGAGCCCGGATTCGCGGACGCCCACTTTAACCTGGCGGTCATCCACGAAGAGACCGGGAACCCCACGCGGGCCGAGAGGCACTGGGCAGCCTACCTGAGGATTGCCAGGCGTGATCCCGCGCAGGCCGATTGGATACCGGAGGCCGAGGCCCGATTGCGGCGGCTGAGGGGAGACTAGCCTTGATCCGCCAGGACGGGGGAACTACGAAACACGCGAAAAGCGCCAAAACTGCGACAAGCGGGATGCAGGCCCGCTTTCCGCTGCTTCTTGCCTGCATTGGAATGATGGGATCAATCGCCGCGGAGGGTCCACTGGAGGATGGGGAGCCCGGTCCGGCCGCGGTAGTGACCTTCACCGACGTCACCCGCCAGGCGGGGATCGACTTCCGGCACGACAACGGGGCGTCGGGCAGGCGGTATATGCCCGAGTCAATGGGATCGGGTTGCGGGTTCCTGGACTACGACGATGACGGGGATCCGGACATCCTCCTGCTGAGTAACACGGGGCTCACGGAGCGTGGCGCCCGCCAGAGCACGACCATGTCGCTCTACAGGAATGCGGG
>JASLMQ010000801.1 GCA_030746455.1 Candidatus Latescibacterota bacterium | reverse complement strand
GCCTCGCACAGGGGCGCATAGAAGTCGATGTTGTCCTGGATCGTCTCGAAGGGACCCTTCCGGCTCCCCTCGCGTCCCGTCACCACCGCGACGCGGACGGGTTCGGGAGCTCCCGGGATCGATGTGACCACGGCCTCCGGCGTCCGCCACGTAGAGGCGCCGGTCTTCGACCATCGGAACGTGGATCGCAGGACCAGCTGGTCCGTGCCCTCGGGGGCCGTCAGGCATCGTGAGAACTGCAGCCTTCCCTGCCCAATGGGCTCGGGCAGCAGGAACTCCCACGCAAGCACCGTGTTGTTCCGTCTCCGCGATTCGTCCGGCTCCAGATCCCCCCAGTACGCCGATGCACTCAAGCAATCCCGCAGGTTCCGGACGCCACGATGCTCCACCTCCCAGCGAACCACGTAGGCCTCACCCGGCTTCGCGCCGGAGAAGGTCGCTTGCCATCCCCCCACGCACGTCTGAGTCCCGTTCGCTGAGACGGTCAGGGAATCCCCGCTCTGTTCGGTCACCGGAGCCGCCGATAGATGGGGCGCCCATGGTTCGATCTTCACAAGCTCCAGTTCAGCCACGCCAACACCTCCTCAGATACATGATCGCGTCCACACCCTAATCGAACACCGCTGCTTTACATATCGTGTAGTACAGATTGTGCTCAACCACGTTATCCGGGCAGTCTTCGCTCAGCAGGAACGTCTCTGTCGATCCAACGACGATGTTGTTGATGAATCGATTGCCGTATGGCGCCACATTGGCAATGCCCCTCTCCCCCCAGTCCCGTCCTCCACCCGCGCCAATGTGGATGCCAACTTCCCCTGCGTCCACAATCGTGTTATTCGCGACCAAGCACCCGGTCGACGCCTGGTAGTGGCCGCCCAGCTCACGAGTCATCCCGTAGAGAAGACGTATCCCGGTGCTTCGGTTGCCCACGATTACGTTGTCCACCACCCGGTGATGGGTCCCCGACAGCCGGATGCCGCCGCTGCATCGCTCGAACCGGTTCCCCTCGAGGACACAGTGCGATCCGCCACGCATCACTAGCTCCCCCTCACATTCCCTGAAGAGATTGCGGCGGTAGATGTTGTGGGAGCTCTTGTTGCTGATCACCTCCGCCTCGCCATCACAGCGCAGGAACGTATTGTGCTCCACAACCGTCCGGGGCTCGGTCAGGCCCCACTTCGGTTGGCTCTGCCCGACCTGGATCGTCTCCCGTCCGTTGCCGCCGATCGGCGGCACGTCCTGGAACAGGTTGTGATCGATCCGGTTTCCCACGGGGGGCTCCTGGCTTCGAATGATGACCTGGATCGATCGCGCGGCCGGCCTGAGAAACGTGCAATGGTCCACCCGGTTGTCTCGACTGAGGTCGGCGATCCCGATGACGGGGGCGCGCCCGGCTGCATCCTCGAATTGGCACCCCGTGATCCGGCAGTCCCTCGCACCGCTCAGGTTCACACAGCTCGACGTCAGCTGGCAGCTCTCGAATCGAAACCCCTGAAGGACAACGTGCCGTCCCGTGACCTCGAAAGAGCTCTCTCCCGTGAAAACTGCGCCCTCTTCGGTCTCCGGGTGAATGACGATTGGTTGCCCAGCCGATCCCTCACAGGGCACCCGAACGACCCAATCACCGTGTCGGCCGTCGGCAACCGCAATCTCGTCGCCGGGATCGGCCTCGTGCAGACGTGATTGGAGCTCGGCTTGTGACGAAGCTCTGAGTACTGAGCCCACCTCTTCCCCTCAGCTGCCCTTCAGAACCGTGAACATGGTCTCAACGGCACTGTCGCCTGCTCCCCTGAACCGGAGATCGAGCACCCACGGAGCCGCTTCCCCGGGTCGCAAAGGATTCTTACCAAGCCACCGGTTGTCCCGGTAAAGCCTCGAGCGCACGCGATCCCCTTCCACCCGGATCCCCACGCGTACGCCTTCCGCCCGCGCCTCGAAGCCCTCGTCGGTCTCCGCGACCTCCACTCCGTATTCGAAGTGCCACCGCGTCACATGCGCTCGCGAAGTCTTCCCGGACACGCGATCGCGCACCGTCCACCCCTTCCGGTAGCGGAACTCGACCTCACGGGTCGCCAGGCGCCCGCGATAGCCACGATGGCTGCTGGAAACCTGCACACCGCCACTCGTTCGGTGCCAGTCGGTCATCACCGGAGTCGGCTCGACCTTCCAGTCCTCACCCAGCTGACTCACCGACCGAACCGGCTCGCCTTCCACCAGCACCACGTTGTGCGACGTCATCGCACGGTAATGGCCACGGATCAGCGATTTCCGATTTCTGTACCGGTCCTGCTGGAGATAGCTGTACAGCGCCGACATCGGCGTGCCCACCACCGGCACCCCTCGGACGACGAGCTGAAGCGAAAGGGCGTCATCGTGCGCGTGGTTCGGAAGCCCCGGTCCAGGAACGGAGAGCGACATGGCAGACGCCCGTGGCGACCACTCGTCCCTCGCCACGAAGAATCCTGACTTGGGATAGTGGACGGTCAGGGGCAGATCCACCGAAACATGCCGAGACAGTGACTTGCGGTCCTCTCGTTCCGCGTGCTTCTTCAGCCCCAGCTGCCTTGCCACCTCGCAAGCCACGTCGCTCTTGAGCAGCGCTGCCCCCATCGCAAGACCCCTCGCGAACCGCTGGGGCGTCCCCTGAACGCCGTCACCGACGTCCGGCGGCACGCCGTGAGGCATCGCCATCCTCGCGAGGTTGTCGAGGCAGCGGCGTAGCCGACGCTTCTGACCCGCCTCGAGCAGTGGCACACGGTTCAATGCCGCCAGGCGGAGCGGCACCAGGAACATCTGCAGCGCCGAGAGTGTGTAGGAGGTCGTCCGCTCCTCGTAGCCTCCGTCATCCAGGAAGCTGTGCTCCACGTGCTTGGCGATGACCGGTCGGCCTTGATCCACCAGCTTCGCGAGCTCCGGAAACTCCGGCATCGCCGTGCCGAACAGGAAGGGCGCTGTCCCGCGTTCCCACAGGTGGTGGTTGGCGGGAACGTATGGGCTCTTCTCGTAGCGCTTGTATTGAAGTGCAGTGAACCAGGTCGTCCGGATCAGCGTAAACGCCGTATCCGTGGACACCTCTGGCGCGAAGGCCACACCGCTGTAGATGGAGTCCAGCCAGCAGAGCACCCTTTGGGCCGTTGGCATCGCCTTGTGTCCGTCCGAGCGTGAGAACAGGGCCCCCCGGGGTCCGAAGTCCTCATCCACCACGAGCGGCCAATCCGCGGCCCATCGGTCCACGAACTCGGCGAACTTAAGGGCATACCTCGAATCGCCCGTCTGGCGATAGGCCGCCGCCAGGAAGCGGAAGAAATTGCCCCGCTTGAACGAGGATGGCGGAGAACCCCTGCCTCGCATCTCCACAGTACGCCACCTCAGGTCCCTGCCGAAGTCCCAGACCTTTCCCGAGCCCAGGGAGAAACGGTTGTTCAGAAGCTCATTGGCCCGACTCAGGTCGCTCCCGTCGGACCCGCTCCACGAGGAGACAACCGCGCCGCGCTTCGTATTCCGGAAGTCGAAGAACCACCTCGGACGGCCGCGTGTGCGGAAGTGATCCACCAGCGCCACCTTGGCCGCCGGAAGGTCCCCCTGCTCGAAGTGTCTTCGGACCCCGGCCAGATCACGACGGTTCAGGTCCAGCGCCAGGAACACGTCCTCGTCTCGGATCTCCCGCTCATCTCTCGGTATCTCGTCCATAGCCCCGCTCTATCCGCTACTTGCCCCTCTCTATCGCGAATTCCGTCTCCAGCGCGTCATCCCCCGCTCCGCCGAACGTCACGTCCAGCACCCACGGCGCTGGCTCGCCGGGACGCTGGGGGTTCTTCTTGAGCCAGCGGCTGTCGCGGTACAACCGCGTACGGGCCCTGCCTTCTCTGTAACCTTTGTGCTCTCTGTGGTGGTATCTCCGGTGGATCATGGCTTTCAAACCGGCTCCCGCCACCCCAGCTCGTAATTCGGCCGCGTCCACTTCACCCGCGCCAACAGCGTGTCTCCCTTCCAGCCATCAGCAGGAAGCGTCTCCCCCACCGTCGCATTCACCGGCATGAAGTTGCCCATCCGCGCCACGTGGTCCGGGTCGTCGATGCCGTCCCCGATCAACGGGAAGGCCTCCCGTTCACTCTCCCGGATCAGGCAGAGGCGCTCCGTATCGACCTCCGCGAGGTAAAGCGGAGACCGCCACCGCATCACGTTGACGTTGTGCGCGGCCTTGCGTGTGTACACGAGGTAGAGCCCAATACTGTGGGTGAGCCACCGCTGCTGCGTGGTGCTCATCCCGAGCGGCTCCCCGTCGTCCCACGTCCAGGGCTTCTGGGGAGTCCAATGGAGCCCGTCCTCCGATGTCGAAATGTAGCCACGACCATCCTCGGCCCGGATGGTCATGTAAAACCGGCCCTCGAGCCGCGTCACCGTCGGTTCCAGCAGTCCCCTTCCCTCGGCAAGGCAGAGCTCGTTACCGCTCTCGAGAGCCGTCATCACCTCCCCGTCGAACGCGCAGCGTAGGGATCCGACCGCACGGTCCTCGCGTCCCTCGGGAGCCCAGGAGCACGGCAGGATGATCTCGCCGTTCTCCAGCGTCACCCGTTGCGCACAGCCGCTGGTGTAGATCTCCGTCATTCGCGGATCGTCGTACTCCAGCTTCCCGGCCTCGGACCATCCCCCCTCAGGGTCACGCACGGAGTAGACCGGCCACCGCTTCCGCTGCGGTTTCGCCAGCACCCCATCCTGGTAGTACACGTTGTGCCCGATCCCGAGCAGACGCCCGCTCGGACGGTGCCAGTCCGGCACGAAGTCGCACACGCCTTCCTCCCACCCGGCCGTCTCCAGGTCGTGACGCCCCAGAGAGGCGATTTCGGAAGGCGTGCTCCACGTCGCGCCGTTGTCCCTCGACACCGACTAGTGGATCTGTCCGAACACGTCCGAGCCGGTGATCGACTGGCAGCACATCACCGCAACAGGGGAATCGCCCTCTCGCTCCGGCGGCATCATGCCCACCTTGGGATGAAACCACGTCACGTCACCCCTGCGCCCGTTGAACACCACCTCCCGATCGATGTCCACGATCAGCATGGCTATCCTCTCAGTTCACCGATGTTTTCGACCACCTTGTGTACCGCGCGCACCACGTCGTCCAGCACGTCCTGATCGCCAAGCAGGAAGTTCTGGCGCATCCACATCGTCGTGTTCGACCGAGCGTTCTCCGCATTTGGGAAGGCGCCCTCCTTCGCGGCCTGGATGTTCCTCCCGGTGAACCGCCGCAGATCCTCGCTGCGGAGGTTCTCCCCGTTGGTGAGCGCCATCTCGTGCACCAGCGTCGTATAGCCCGTCCGCACCGAGATTCCCTCGGCACTCAAGGCCCTGAGGAAGACGTCGCGATGCACGCCGTCCAGCTTCTCGGCGTCGTAGTTCATGCTGTAGCTCAGGTAGCTGCAGCGAGTCACCCGCTCATCCAACATCGTCGGGAGGATGCCGGGAAGATCGCCCAACCGCCTGTCCAGGTACTCCGCACTCCCCGTCCGCCGGTCGATCAGCTCGTGCACCCGTGAGAGCTGTACCCTCAGCACGGCCGCCACGAACTCGCTCATCCGGTAGTTCCCGCCCGTCACCGTGAAGGAGTGGCCGGCCTCCTTCTGCGGATTCCCGAACTGCCGGTACGACCGACACAAGTCCGCGAGGGCCGCATCGTTCGTCGTGATCATACCCCCGTCGCCCGACACCATCGTCTTCGCGGTCTGGAAGCTGAACGACCCGAAGTCCCCGATCGACCCGACCTTCTGGCCCTTCCACTCGGTCCCCTGGGCCTGCGCCGTGTCTTCCAGCACGACCAGATCGTGTCGCTCGGCGATCGCCATCACGGCGTCCAGGTCGGCGGGGATGCCTCCCAGGTGCACCGGCATCAGCACCCGGGTCCGGTCGGTCACGGCCGCCTCGGCCGCTTCGGGATCGATCCCCAGGTTGGCCTGATCGATGTCCACGGGAACGGGAACCGCACCTGCCAGCAGCGCCGCGAGAGGGCATGCCACAAAGGTCGTTGTCGGCATGATCACCTCATCTCCCGGCCCAACCCCGGCCGCCTTCAGCGCGATCACCATTGTCTCGGTGCCGTTGATGGTGGAGATCGCGTGTCCGGCACCGATCCATTCGGCGAACTCCGACTCCAGGTCGGTCCCCTCCGTGCCCGTGGCGTACTGCCATTTTCCGCTCCGTGCCACCCGTGCAGCCGCCTCCGCCTCTCGATCATCGTGTATGGGCCATTCCGGCGGCGGCGCCTTCCGCACCGGCTCTCCCCCGTGCAACGCAAGCTTACTCATGCAGCTCCCTTCGTGCCGACTCCCGCTTGGACCTCCACCGGTCTCGGATTCCCAGATTTCATGCCTTCCCTCTGTGGTCTCTGAGCTCTCTGTGGTTCAGCTTGTTGTAGGTCTGGACTAGGCACGCACCTTCCCCATCCACTTCTCCTCGACCGCGCCCAGCTCCCTCCGCACATCGTCATCGAGGTAGCACGGCGCCGGTCCCTCGAGGATCTCCGCCACCTTCTGTTTCGCCCGCTCGGTCAGGTCCGGATGACCGGCCTGTTCCCAGCGCTCGCGGCGGTCGGTCCAGGTCAGGTCCCCGTAGTGCACCTCGGTCTTGAAATGATCGAGTGTGTGGTCGTGGCCCATGTAGTCGGCAGTCGACCCCAGCTCCGCGATCACGTCATAGGCCAGCGTCTCGTCGGTAACCTCGATCCCACGCTGGACGCGATAGACGACACCGGCAAGCTCGTCGTCGATGACCATCTGCGGAAGCGAGATCGTGCGCTGCGACTCCAGCTGTCCGATCCCCCAGATGATATTGACGGTCGACAACACGTGCATCAGCTTCATAACGGCCTTCTCATAGCTGGCCTGGCCATCCACGGACATGCTCTCGGTGCTGGCCCAGGAGGCCGACGGCAGACCGTGGCTTCTGGAGATCTCCGCCCCGCCCCCCTGCATCAG
>JASLMQ010000800.1 GCA_030746455.1 Candidatus Latescibacterota bacterium | reverse complement strand
GGGGGCTCATGTCGTGTTCGCCGACATCGATCCTGCAACGCTGAATCTGGATCCCGCCAGAGTGCGCGACAGGATCACGGACCGCACCAAAGCGATCCTTCCGGTGCATTTTGCCGGTCTGGCGTGCGACGTGGACGCCTTCGACGCCATCACTGAGGAAACCGGGATTCCGGTGGTCTATGATGCGGCGCACGCGGTCGGCACGAAGCATTCGGGCCTGCCGGTCGGAGGCAGGGGCAAGGCGTCCTGCTACAGCTTCCAGAGCAACAAGAACATGACCTGCCTGGGAGAAGGTGGCGCGGTGACGACCGACGACGAGGACTTCGCTGAGCTGGTGAGGCAGCTTAAGACATTCGGCTACGTGTATGGAGGAGGCGGGACGCGGGTCGTGGCGGTCGGCTTCAACTATCGCATGACCAAGGCACAGTACGCGGTGGGTCTCACCCAGTTGGCGAAGATCGACACGGTCATTCAGGCCAGGCAAGAACGCATGGTTCGGCTCAACGAGCTGCTTGCCGACGTTCCTGAGATCATCCTGCCGGCGGGCCACGGGCCCGGCCACGGGAGCCACCTGCACGTGATTCGGTTGGATACAGACCGTGTGGGTTTCACGACGGATGCCTTTACGGATCAACTGAAAGACGCCTACAAGGTGGGAACCGTGAAGCACTACCCACCGGTCTGGAGCTGGGAGGCCTTCGCGGAGCTGGGCTACACCGGAGAGGGATGTCCGGAGGCGACCAAGGCGTGCGAACAGGTGCTGAGCACTCCAGTTTTCCCTCGAACAACGGACGAGGACCTCGAGTACATCGCCTGGTCGATCAAGGGATCGATCAGCGACCTGAGCTAGTATGAGGAGGCCGTGGTGAACGAGATACCTTCAAGCGATGTGGGTAACTGCTGGCCTCGGCCGGAGCGGGTCGTGCTGGTGACGTCGGTCGACGAGGCCGGCAAGGCGAACATCATCACCGTGGGATGGACCATGCGGGCGAGCACGGAGCCGCCTACCTTCGCGATCGGGCTGGGGATGCGAAGCCACAGTTGCGCGAACATCTCGCGCTCAGGCGAATTCGTGATCGCGCTGCCCGGCGCGGATCTGGCGAAGGAGGCCATGTACTGCGGGACGCACTCGGGTACTGAGGTGGACAAGTTCGCCGAGGCCGGACTGACGGCGTTGGACGCCAAGTGCGTTCGCGCACCGCTGATCGGCGAGTGCCTGGCGAACCTGGAGTGCAAGGTGGTCGCCTCCCATGACCTGTCCGACCACCGGGTCTTCTTCGGAGAGGTGCAGGCCTGCTGGGGTGCCGACCGGGATGTCAAACCCCTCCTGTCTGTGGGTGATGATGCCGGATACGAGGTGATCCACGAGGAAGGACGGTTCAAACTCGGGAAGGCGAGAAGCATTGAAAAGTGTAAAATGTCAATTGAAGAATGTCGCATCAGTCGCGGAGGTGGGTGCGGGAGCTGGCGGGTGGGAGACGGGTGAGTGGACGTGTGACGGAGGTCGGACGGTACTTGGGTGGACGGACCGGTTGTGAGGGAGGAGGCGTATGGCAGCGGTGAGGTGGCTGCTTGTTGGTGCTGGAGACATTGCGCGGAAACGGGTGGCGGCGGCGCTGGCGGATTCGGCGGATTCGGAGCTCGTCGCGGTGTGCGATACCGTGGAAGAGAACGCGAAGTCTCTGGCGGAGGAACGGAGCGTGGCGGAGGTCTTCACGGATATCACTGGGGCCCTATCGCATACCTCCGCGGACTCGGTCTACGTGGCCACACCGGTCTGGCTGCACGTCGACCACACCGTCCAGGCGCTGGAGGCCGGCAAGCACGTCCTTGTGGAAAAGCCTCTTGGTATCGATGCCGACTCGTGTTCCCGCGCGATTGCCGCCGCGGAACGGAGCCCGATGCAGTCGGGTTGCGCCTACTACCGCCGCACCTTCCCTGCCTATCAACAAGCGCGCGAGATGGTCAAGGCCGGCGCGTTCGGGCAGGTCGTCCTCCTGCGAATGGTCTACTTCTCGTGGTTCGACCCCACGCCCGATGATTCGAAGCGTTGGCGCATCGCGCGTGAGCGATCGGGGGGCGGCCCGATCAGCGATATGGGCACCCATATGTTCGATGTGATGATCGGGCTGCTGGGCATGCCCGTGAGGGTATACGCCAGGTGCGAAAATGTGGTGCACGACTGGGACGTGGAGGACACGGCAAGCGTCGTGATGACGATGGAGAACGGCGCTCAGGCCACGGCCTCGTTCAGCTGGGGGTCGAAGACGTGGCGACACGAGTTCGAGATCGTGGGGACCGAAGCCAAGGTATACTGGCACCCCTATGACTCCGGCGAGGTGGTGAAGACCGTCGGCCGTGATGTCGAGGCGCTGGATCTCGCGCCGGCGCAGAACGTGCACCAGCCGATTGTGGAGGACTTCGTGGGGGCCATACAGCAGGGGAGGCCCCCCGCCTGCCCGCTGTCGGAGGCGGCGAAGACCAACGTGTTGGTGGATGCCATCTATCGATCGGCGGCCGAAGGCCGCGAGATCGAGCTGCAGGAATAGCCTATGCGTTTCGCACCCAAACCCGAGAACGATTTCGCAGACTACATTCGGACCTACTACCGGGAGTGTCGGCACCGATTCGGCAAGATCGAGGCCATTGCCGGGAAGTGGATGTTCCGGGATCTGCTCCCCGGGATGAGCGATTTCGACTCTCGCTTCATTTTGAACGACGATATGTCGGTGGACGACTGGTGCACGATGTCCACCGCAATCGGTGAGACTCACCTGGCGCTCTGCGAGAAGTACCCCTGCTGGGCTCGCAACTTCGAACACCTTCCCGGAGTAAACCTTACCTGGTCCGAGCTGAGCTCGGAGCGTAACTACTACCCGGAGTACCATCAGTGGACGTACTACCAGACCGAGCGGCCCGAGAACCTGGGCGTGGCCCTCGAACGGCTTGCCGGACGGGCCTGGGACGAAAAGGACGAGTACTTCCACCTAAAGAAGTTCTGCCTCTACTTCGGGCGGTATGACCGCGAGATCGATCCGGCGATCAACCTGGGTGTCCACGAGAACAAGTACCCGCTTCACAGTCGGGTGATGCACTACTTCAATCCTCCAGTGATGTCGGCGGTGTGCATGCTCGAGCGCATGAATCTCTGTGGAAAGATGGACGCCTTCGAGATCGCGGAGCGCCGGTTCCCCGGGCTGCGCTGCTGGGACGCGATCAGGGAGATCCTGCACGGGAACTACGAGACGGAGAAGTGGTACCAGGAGCCCGATCTCACGGAGCTGGAAGATGCGCTTGAAGAGGCCCTGCACGAAATACTGACGCAGCTGCGCGACGCGGTCACGCTGATCCCGACGGAGGCCGGCACCGATATCGACGCGTGGCGGCAGGCGCTGACGGGCGTGAAGCTCGACCCGGCACTCGTGATCTTCGACAATGCAAAGTTCTCGAGACTGATGAAGGGGCGCCTCCATTTCTACGGCAACGCACCTGACCACTTCGACACGACCTGGCTGATTCAGAACGAGCTCAGGCGCATCGGCAACAGCTTCTTCAGGGTCCCGTTCAGGACGTTCTGGGAGATCAGGACGGGTGAGGTGGTCGAAGATCCGGTGGAAATCCTGGACGAGATGAAGGGGGACCCTCTCGACGAGGCGGAGATCGAGGGCACGAAGGCGTTCGCACGGCTGACTCCCGGACACTGGGAGGAAGGTAAGGAGCCAGAGGTCGCAGCGGCAATCGTGGAGGTCTTCGACGATTTCTTCCGCGCGCTGAACAAAATCAGTGAGGCAGTCTGAGAAGCGGGGCACAGCAGGAGGACCGATATGCAGGTGAGGGCGCTCAAGCTCCAGGATGTCAGCTACGGGAACCAGTGGTTCGACGAGATCGAGGACCGCTGGGAGTACAGGGACTTCGTTGCGGACGATGCGTGGCGCACGGGGTGGATCAGCTTCGACAGCCTGTTCTACAATGGGGATGATGACCGGGTCTACGCGGGCATCACGTCGTTCGAAGCGGACATCTTCCGGGCATACGACCGGAAATCCGGGTCCTTTGTGGACCTGGGGTATGCCAGGATCGCCGATCGCTTCGACGCCAAGTTCCACAACTCGCTCGTGAAGTGGGAACAGGACGGATGTCTGTACGGGGCCATTGCCCTCCTTCACGATGTGGACGCCTACTGGGAGGCGCCCGGCGGCGCGATCGTCAGGTACGACCCCGCGTCGAGGGATATCGAGAAGATCGGTATCCCCCTTGCCCACCATTACATCCAGGGGATCTGTCTGGACCAGGATCGGGGCATCATCTACGGGATGACCTTCACGCCGGAGCGGCTGTTCCGGTTCAACCTGGCGGATCGGCGGGCTGATGATCTCGGACCGATCAGCAGCGGAATGGAGATGGCCCAGGGCGAGAACGTGGAGCTGGATCCGGAGGGCTGCGCATGGTGTGGCTGGGCCGTGACGCGTGCCTGGCAGAGCTCGGCGGGGGTGGACAGCAATCGCCTGTGCAAGTTCGATCCGAA